>CACZSZ010000283.1 GCA_902783945.1 uncultured Lachnospiraceae bacterium | reverse complement strand
TTTCATGTTTGCCACCTGGTCGGCGTACTCCATGATGGCCCGGTACTGGTGGAAATTGTTCCAGTAATCTGCAGCGGAAGGATAGGCAAGGAAGAAAAAACCGAGCACCAGCGCGAGAAACAGCAACGCGTTCCACTTTTTGTCTGTTGCGCTGCGTTCGTCCGCTTCTGTTCTTTTCCGTACTGTTTCCGTTTTTTCTTTACCTGGTTTTATTCGTTCCAGAAAAGCCGTTATTCTGATTCCAATTCTCTCCGTCATACGCACCTTTCATCGCAGATCATCGGGTTCCCGTATTATCAGGGGAGCCCGCACATGCGGACTCCCCTGCGGCTGCTGCTCTATAAATCATTCTAAATCCGAATGCGTCATGAAATAAGTCAAAAATTAAACCATTTCGAGCAACTTCATTATATTATCATTTTATAGTTTTTAAAAGTCCTTATCCGCCCTAAACTTCTTATTTTTATTATTATATCCGATTTAATTGTCTGCAAAGAGGAGAGAAAGTCAGACGCTTCCACTCAGGAATTCCCGCGCGGCTCTCTCCGCGGCGGTTCTGTCAGCAGTTTGAAGAAGTTCCAGAAGTTTCTCCTGTTCCGTCTTCTCTTTTTCCGCTCTTTCCCTGGCTTTCCGCTCCTGAAACTCTGCAGCCATCCTTTCGATCCCTTCCGGGCCCTGCGGCGTTTTCTTCGTGATCAGGAATTCCTCATAAGCATCGCAGGTTTTTTCCACATCTCCGGAAAAACAGATCTGCTTTCCCTTATCCAGCCAGAGGATCTTATCGCTCATGCTGCGTACCTGACCGATGGAATGGGAGACCAGGATCCCGGTGACCCCACTCTTCAGGATCTCCTTCATTTTTGTCTCGCTCTTCTTTCGAAAAGCGCCGTCACCCACACTCAACACCTCATCCAGGATCAGGATATCCGGCTCCACAAGGCACGCGATGGAAAAAGCGAGCCGGCTCTTCATCCCGCTGGACAACTGCTTGAAGCGACGCTCCTGGAAATCTTCCAGCTCAGCGAAGGCGATGATCTCATCGTATTTCCGGTTCATGAACTCACGAGTGTAGCCGAGCAATGCCCCCCGGAGATAGGCGTTCTCCCGCACTGTCAGATCCCCGTCAAAGCCGGAGGCCAGTTCCAGAAGCGCAGCGATCTTTCCGCGAACATCCACCCATCCCTCTGTGGGCACCATGATCCCGGAAACAGCCTTCAGGAGCGTCGACTTTCCCGCGCCGTTGGAGCCGATGATCCCCAGCATCTCGCCGGGTTCCAGCCGGAAAGATACATCTTTATCCGCCCAGAACTCTTTCACATAGTAGTGCCCTGTGAGACGGCGCATCACATATTCCTTCAGGCCGATATCCTTGAAATCTCCCGTCATGTAGCGGATCGAAACATTTTCCGCCCGGACCGCGTATGCCATTTTCACCACCCCGCTTTGTTCTTATACTGTTTCTTAAAAGACCCTTCCTTTTCTCAAACGTAATACAGGAATTGCTGGTTGCACTTCTTATAGATCAGCCCGCCGGTCAGGAGGGCGATGCTCCCGTACAGGAGCAGCAGACCATGGAACGCCGGTGAGGGAAGGTGCCCCTCCAGTACAACTACCCTGACATATTTGATGTTGCAGTATACCGGGTTCAAAAGGAAGATCCTCTGCACCCAGCCGGTATAGGCGTCTGCATTGTAGAAGATCGCTGACATGTACATGAGAAGCAGCGTAAACACGTCGTAAAGGTACTGCGTATCCCGGAAGAACACAAACATGGCGGAAAGGATCATGCCTACCCCCACGTTGAACATGGTAAGCGTTATGATAGGGTAGATGATCCCGAACATACTGGGCCTGAACGGTACTTGATCCAAAGCGGTGAACACAAAGAACACGCACAGCGTCAGCGCGAAGTTCAGGACCGCTGAGATATTCTTGCTGAAAAGGAAGAGATATTTCGGCACGTTGATCTTCGTGAAGATATTCGCGTTCGACATCAAGGATTGCATGCCGCCGTTCGTAGATTCCTTAAAATAGGAAAACATCAGGTTTCCCGCGAAGAGATATGTAGTGTAGTGCTCCATGTTCCGTCCGAAAAAGCGCGTAAAAACGAGCCGCATGACGAGGAGCGTCAGCAGAGGATTTAAAACACTCCAGCCCATACCCAGCGCCGTGCGCTTGTATTTCTGCTTAAAATCGCGTTTTACAAGTTCTTCGAAGAGGAACTTGTGCTCCTTCATTTTTGTAATTACACGTTTTATTCCTGCTTTATAATTCTTCACCTGGAAAAGCTCAACCCTTCTATTTTTTCTAAAACACGTGAGCAGTTATTTCGGTCGTCAAAACAGAAGAATTCATTGATCCGTTTCCTGTACTGCTCTTTAAGCTTACAGTTCTGTTCCATGTACTCAATAATGCAGTCTTCCGCCGACTTCAGGTCGTACAGTACCTCTCCGAACCCGTTCTCTTCGTAATCAAAATACCCGGCTTTAAACACATGACTTCCGTCAAAAAACTTATCTTTGTCAAACTGCAAATAAACTACGGGTTTTCTGAGATATGCAAAATCAAACACCACTGAAGAATAATCCGTCACCATGAGGCTGCTTTCCGCGTATACCTTTGCATAGGATGTATCTTCAGGAAAAATATAGATTTCCGGGCCGCAATGAAACCTGTCAATGTAAGGCCTGACGTTTGGATGCGGGAAAAAGCTCAGCGTATATCCGGTTTCTTTCAGCTTCATGAGCAGTCTTTCTGAATTCAGAAGGCTTCTGTAAAACCTGCAATAATCGCTGTTTTCAAAGACATCCGCCGTATACCACCGGCTGGTATTTTCATCCATGATGCTCATCAGATACCGTCTCCAGGTCGGCGCCAGCGTGATGATTTTCTTTTCGTCACTGTATAGTCTGTCAAACCTTGGAAAACCCGTCAGCCATACTGTACTCTCCGGGTAATCATACTTCCCCTCCACGATGGATCGGTATTCCGGCTTCGCAGCTGTGACAAAGCCGGCAATGTTTTTATTCTGCCGGCGAAGCCATCCGGATAAATCATTCTGGGTGATCCCGTGCTGCAAAAACACAAATTTCTGGCGAATAAGCAGATCCCTCAGTGATTCGTGATGACCTGAAAAAGGATTCACCACAAAAGCATCAGCCTGGGAAGAAATATTAAAATCTGCCAGAAGGAAAAGGACCTTATGCTTCCACGTCATCGCATCGACACACGGACCGGTCTCTTTCAGCCTTTGATAATCCGAAGAATCTTTCCTTATGGCAAAAACTGCTCTGATATCCTTTGACCTGTGGTCCTGAATATATCTGAACAGAATCTCGCCATTGTCGTCCGCTTTATTAAATCTGTCCGAAATGATCCAAATATGCTTGCGCTTGAATGGATATAAAAAATGGAATAACAGCCTTCCGATAATCGCTTTCCTGCCTCCCATAAGGTTCTTTTTCCATATCTCAGCGATCAGCCGGATTTCCTGCGCAGTCCTTGACCCCCATCCGGGCTTAGGGGTGATCCGCAGTGCCCCTTCTTTAAAGCATACTTTTCGTCCGTATATGTATGCCGCTGCATTTCTGTAGACCTCGGAAACAGGGAAAAACTGACCGAACCGGTTTCTGTTCACTCTGACAGGATAACCATTCACTGATACCGCGGGATGAATCTCAATGGAGCGGCTGCCGTGAAGTATCTCAGCCTTGAATCTGACAACTTTGTACAAATCTTCTGTCAGCCATTTCCGAGGTGGATTTCCTCCTGATGGCATGACACAGTTCACAGCCTCACTGCCGGAAAAAAGAAGCGGGATAATCTCCACAGCGTTCATGCCGTACAGCATAAAATGACCTTCAATAGTGCAGGATCCTTTTTCCGGATCGATTGTCAGGAATTCCCACACGACATCCATCTCCGACACCCTGCCGGCAACAGTATCACCATAGCGCAGAACCGCATCTCCGTCAGAACACACCACATCCGGTTCTTTGCCATGTTTTAATCTCAACATCGCATATTTCTGGATGTCGGAGAGTTTCCGCATTCCAAGTATGATCCTGTCCTCAACACAAAGCAGAGCGGTGTACAGCCGGGCTTTGTATTTTAAAACTTCCTCTTCACTGTGATCTAACGCTTCCAGCATGATTCTTTCATCATGCCCATTAATCCTCCACTGCAGATCTGACATAATCTCATTCTGTACAAACAGCGGAACAAAACCGAATTTATCTTTGTACGCATGAAATGCCCAATCCGTAAGATACGTAAAGTAATCGTCATAAAACCCTTTTTTCTTTTTTGCTCTCTGAATAAGACTGGGGTTGCTTTCGTTCTGTCTTCTGCGATAGTAATACCGGGCAGATGCCACCACACCGATCGTCATCTTCTCCATCAGGATCCCCAGATTCGCCTTCATGTCTTCACCGCACACCAGATGACTGTCAAACCATATCCGGTCTTTCAGACAGTGTTTGTAAAAGCTGGCGTTGACGAACATCAGCGTATTGTCATATTCAGACAAAAGAGAAATCACCCTGCTTCCGCTGTCAAATTTATAGTTCTGCCAATGCTCTCCCTCCCAGGCCTCAAAATAATACACTGGGATGGTACATACATCTGTCTCGTCTTCATGAGAGGAAAAAAACTGAAAGACTTCAGAAAAAGCTTCCGGCGACAATTTGTCATCAGAGTCCAGGAAATTAAAAAAACGCCCTTCCACATAAGGCAGACCGGCATTTCTTGCGGACGCCAGGCCACCGTTCTTCTTATGGATCACAGTCACATTCTCAGGGTACATTTCCTGGTATTCATCACAGATAGTACCGCTGCCGTCTGTGGAACCGTCATCGACCATGATGAGCTGGATGCGGGAAAAGTCCAGTGTCTGATCAGTCACACTGTCTGCTGCTTCGCGTATATATGCCTCTACATTGTAGACTGGCATTATAACAGAGATATCGTACTTGTATTTTTGTCCCATGGAGTTAGTCCTTCTGGGTCTTCGGCATACTGCCGAAAACATGAAAAGCTCTCTTCACCGGTTCTTCAACTGCAAAGACAGAATTTTTTCTGTGACGCGGCGACAGTTGTTTTTGTCATGAAAGGCAAAAAACCTGTCAATTCTCTCCCTGTAGCGATTCTTCAGTTTGAAATCACTGTCAGCATATTCCAGGATCAGGTTTGTCAGTGACTCAAGGTCATAGGTCACCTCACCAAATCCGTCCCGTTCATAATCAAAATAGCCCTTTTTATATACATGTTCTCCAGCAAAAAACGCGTCTCTGTCAAACTGGCAATAGACAACCGGTTTCCGGAGATATGCGAAGTCAAATACCGCTGAAGAATAATCTGTGACCACCAGGCGGCTCTCCGCATATACCTTTCTGTATGATGTATTAATCGGAAGAAAAACAACTCTTGCGTCATGCCGAAACCAGTCCATCGCCTCCTGAAGATTCGGATGCGGAAAAAATTGCAGCCTGCAGTTACGCTTTTCCAATGCTGAAAGTAAGAAAGATGAATTCAAAAGCTGATCGTAAAATCGATAATAGTCACTCTCCCTGAAACCGCGTCCCAATTCCCACTGCCCGCTTTTGCTGTCAATTCTTCCCATTAAATACTGTCTCCAGGTCGGCATGACTGTGACCACATTTTCTTCTTTGTGATACAGTCTGTCATAACGCGGTAACCCGGTAAGCCATATTCTTGATGCCGGATAGTCATATTTCCCGTTTACAACGGATTCGCGTTCCATGCCTGAAGAAGTAATGAAACCGGAAATGTCCTTATTGGAACGGTTCAGCCATTCGGAAAGATCATCCTT
The DNA here is from genome assembly GCA_902783945.1 of uncultured Lachnospiraceae bacterium. GTDB lineage: Bacteria > Bacillota > Clostridia > Lachnospirales > Lachnospiraceae > Bilifractor. The sequence continues at coordinate 4,173 of CACZSZ010000283.1, read as the reverse complement.
AATTATTCCATGCTGTAAAAACACAAAATGCTGATGTGTCAGGAGGTCCCGAAGTGCGTCACAATGCCCATCATACGGATTCACTGTCACTGCGTCTGCATGAGAAGAAATATTGACATCGCAGATAAGATGCAGCAGTTTATGGCGGAAAGACATGGAATCGACACATGGTCCAACTTTTACCATTCTTTTATAATCAGGGCTTTTTTTACTGATCGCGAATATGATCCGGGTGTTGTTGGGCGGGTTTTTCCGCATATAACGGAACAAAGCTTCTCCGTTATCGTCCGCTTTCATTATTCTGTCCGAGAGTATCCAAAGATTCTTTCGTTTGAAATGTTTCATCAGGTGGTAATACAACCTGCCGCCAACAGCCTTTCTTCCTCCCAGGAGATTTTTTTCCCATATTTCTTTCAAGAGAAAACTCTCTTGTATCAGTCGTATACATACGGAGGGGGATTTGCAGATATATAAGAAATGTTTCCCGAAAGTCACATAAAAGTCTTTGATGATCGAATATGAATAATCGTAGACCTGCGTCACGGGAAAAAAAGATCCTGCTTTATATTGTCTGCTGCATATTCTTGTACCATTCAATAAAAGGATCGGCCGGATCATCATTTTGTCACACAACGGTAACGTAACTCTGAATCCCACCGCATGTGTAATTGATTTTCCAAACACCTTTCTGTTTTTATAGGGTCTTTCACAAAAACTGCATGTAAACTCCTCTCCGTTAACCTGCATGAGGATCTTTACAGACTCATTATCCAAACCATACAGTATGTAATATCCTTCTAATGTACATTGCCTTTCCCCTCTATCAACAGAAAGAAATTCCCACACAACTTTCATGTCAGAGACCTGGGAAACGACCGTTTCTCCATACCGGAGAACAGCATCATTCTGTAAGACCTGCAGCTTTGCACAATATCCATACTTCAGTTGAAGGATATAGTTCTTATGCTCAGGAGAAATCATTTTCATTTCCAAAATGATTTTATCTTTGAAATGAGGCAGATACCCGATCAGCCTTTTATAGTAAGCGTCTATCTGCCCATCATCACCCTGAAGGGCATCCCTCATGTCCTTTTCATAATTCTCGCCAAACCTCCACTGCAGATCAGTCATAAGTTCATACTGAATATAGTCGGGTAAATATCCCTGATCTGTTACGTATTCATCAAAACACCAATCAATTAAATACGTAAAGTAATCGTCATACCATCCTTTTTTCTTTTTGGAGCTCTGAATTAAGCTGATGTTTTCCCCTTGCCTTCTTCTGTACCAATACCTGCCGGATGTCACCACCCCGAGTCTTTTTTTTGCAGCCAGTATTTTCAGGATCACTTTCATGTCTTCCCCGCACACAAGGTGACTATCGAAACATATATCCTGCTTGTTCGAGGATTTAAAAAAACTGGCATTTACAAACATTAAAGTGGCATCGTATTCCTTTTCCAGATCAATAATCCTCGTCCCTTTTTTGAATTTATCATTCTGCCAATGCTCTCCTGATACAGCATCAAAAAAATATAAGGGTACGGTACACACATCTGTTTCCAGTTCATGTTCTTCAAAGAAATCATAAACACCTTTAAATGTTTTCCTGGAAAACTTGTCATCAGAATCCATGAAATTCAGGAAACGTCCCCTGACATATTTAAGTCCGGCGTTTCTCGCAGACGCAACTCCTCCGTTTTCCTTATGTATTACCATGACATTTTCCGGGTATTTACTCGCGTACTTATCACAGATCTCGCCACTTCCGTCCGTAGATCCGTCATCCACCATGATGAGCTGGATACGAGAAAAGCCGATGGTCTGACGAACTAAGCTTTCCACCGCCTCCCGGAGATAAACCTCTACATTGTAAACCGCCATGACAACGGAAAAATCGTATTCGAACTGATTCATTCCTTTTCCTTACACCTGTTTTTTATCTGTGAGAATTCTCTCCGGATGCCCGGAACGTATGTTTGTTCACGCCGTCCGTAAACCTGAGGACCCCGGCGGGCAGTTTCAGCGCCATCTCCAGATCCATCAGGAATACTTTCAGCTTCCTCATCAGCGGCACGTCCCGGGATCGGAGCCACGCCCTTCTCAAGGGGGCAAGCGTCTTGCACACCATCCGGAAGACCGCTTCTTCCTTCACGCAGTAAGCCTCCACCTTCAGGAAATAACAGTCGTTGAAGATCCTTCCCTCCGCCAGCTGAAGCACGTCTCTTCTCTTCGGCAGCAGCTTCAGGGCTTTACGCTTTGCTTTCAGGACACTCAGCTGTTTTTCAGAGACCCCCGTGTATCTGGTGGCGCTCCCCGCCCGGGGCCGCCAGTGATACAGGGCCTCCGGCACGAAGACCATTTTCCGGCATCGCCGCAGGACCTTCGTCAGCCAGACTTCGTCCTCCCCGAAGGAAAGGGAGGTATCAAAGGGGATCATGCTCCCATCCGGGAAAACCATGCTTCTTAAAAACAGCTTGTTCCAGAGGGAAGTAAAATATCCGCCCCGCTCAAAAAGGGCTATAACAGCGTCCGCAAATGCGCAGGGAGGATGCGGCTTCAGTCCCTTGGGGACGGGCACGCCTTCGCCGTAGGGATAGTCCACAAAACCGCAGGAAGCGGCATCCGCGTAAGATGTTTCCGCCAGCGCCGCAGCCAGTTTTTCATACATCTCCGGCTCCAGCCAGTCATCAGAGTCCACGAACCCGATCAAAGAACCCGAAGCTGCCTTCAGCCCCTCATTCCGGGCGGAAGAGACGCCTCCGTTCTTTTTATGGATCACCTTGATCCTTGCGTCGCGGCGCTGCCACTCGTCGCAGATCTCCCCGCTGCCGTCCGTGGAGCCGTCATCCACCAGGAGGATCTCCAGATTCCGGTAGGTCTGTCCGCAGACTGTCTCAAGGCATTGCGGCAGGTACTCCGCCACGTTGTACACCGGAATGACCACGGAAAGGAGCGCGTCTCTTTTCACAAGGGTTTCGGAGCATTCTGTCATTTTCTGTATGCCCTCCTGTTGGAGGCGGATCTTATAAAACAAAGACACCCGCCCAAGGAATACATTCCGTGTTTAAAAAAGAAGAAGGGAAGAAGCTGCAGGCCGCACGGAAAGGTGACCAGGGGATACACCTCCCGGACAGCTTCCTGTTTCATGACAGCCTTCATCTTCCTTGTCCTCTTTCTCCAGGGACAGCGCACCGCGCAGTCAAAAACGTCATGCACGCCAATGAGATTCACATGTGCCGAGACAAAATTCCGGTAAGCCTGATCAAGCGGAAGCTGTTTCCTCACAAGTTCCAGCGCCTGAAGATAGCTTCTGGTGCGGCGGCGGTTTGCAGAGCGGGTGGCAGAGGCAGGCGCCATGCGGTAGTCATATACCGCCTCGTCCGAAACCATAACAGAGCGGCAGGCAGTCAGGCACCGGACCAGAAACTCCGAATCCTCGGAGAACGAGAGCGAGGTGTCAAACAGGAGCCTGTTCTCCCTCAGAAAACCGCCCCGGTACAGCTTTGCCCAGACCGTCATCCGAAGGGTCGGCCTGGAGAGCATCCAGTCTCTGGCTTCCCGCATAGTGCGGGGGCGGAACGCATGCGTCACCTGCGAGTGTCCCTTCCGGTAGCCGCAGACTATCAGGTCCGCATCGGATGAAGTAAGACGGTCCAGACAGGCGGCATCCGCCAGCCAGACATCATCCGCGTCGACAAAGATGATCCATTCCCCGGAGGCCCGCCGGAGCCCTTCGTTCCTCGCCGCGGAAACACCTGTTTCACTTCTGAGAAGGACAATATCTGCATTCCCGGCAGCAAGGTTTTCAACCACTTCAAACGTTCTGTCCGAGGATCCGTTCTCGATGACAATGATCTCCGCTCCCGGAACACGACGCGCGATGCTGTCCACAGCAGTCCGGATGGTGGTCTCTGCATTATGGGCGGGAATAATGAAGGAATACCTTTTCATGGCCTGATCTCCTTCCTGCCCATCTTCCTGAGCACAAAGTTCACCACCTTCGTGATCCAGTTCTCTTTATCCAGGAAGATATAGGGGATGTCCCGGTACTTCACCTCATTCGTTTTGATCCACACGTCCAGTAGCCGTTCCGAGACAAAGCCGAAGACACGCTTGTCGTTGGCGCTGTAGCTGCTGATATCCAGCCGGTCCTCCAGTTCAAACAGGATA
>CACZSZ010000282.1 GCA_902783945.1 uncultured Lachnospiraceae bacterium | reverse complement strand
TACTTGTAGCCCAGCGGGATGCTGAAGAAGCCCTTTACGCTGTCATCGATCATGTACAGATCGGTGTAGTAATACAGCGGGCAGATGGCGCCTGTGCTCATCAGCAGATCTTCTGCTCTGTGCATCAGTTCGTAGCGGACTTCCGGATCCGTGCAGCTCTTGATGTCGGCGATCAGAACGTCATAGGTCTCCGCCCATGTGCCGTCTTCCACCTTGGTGTCATAGCCGAGATCGGTCAGATCCAGGCTGTAGGCCTTTGTATTGGCATGCTCACCCTTGCCGAACTGGCAGTCGTTGTTTCCGGAAGCAGTGATCCACATATCCAGCATGGAAATCGGATCGTTGTAGTCGCACAGCCAGCCGTTACGCGCTACGAAGTAGTCGCCGGCTTTACGTGTATTCAGGAAGGTGTTCCATTCCTGGTTCTCCAGGCTCATATTGATGCCGACAGCCGCGACAGCACTCTGCAGGTATTCGCCGATAGCCTTGTGGCCTTCGCTTGTGTTGTAGAGATATGTCAGAGTCGGGAAGTTCGTGACCTGCTGTGTCTCTTCGTCAAAGTCATAGTATTTCTTCAGGACTTCAATGGCCTGCTCATAGTTGCCCTCCAGAGCATCTTCAGAGACATCATAGTAACCGGCAAAGCCGTCGTTGTGGCCGGCATTCTCGCTGAAGTCCGTCTTGCCGTCGGCGTCTGTCAGACCACTGGATACGAAAGAGGAAGCCGGTGTCTGTCCGCCCTGGGCGATATCTGTGACGATATAGTTGCGGTCATACAGCAGAGAGATGGCATTGCGGATCTCGGCGCGGGCTTCTTCCGCTTCCTTTCCTTCCAGCTCGCAGCCTTCCGGAAGGATCTCTTTGTTGACGTTCCAGCCGATATAATAAGTTCCCAGCTGTCCTGCTACGACGAATTCATCCGGATACTCTTCTTTCAGAGAAGCGATCTCGTTGGTCGGGACGTCGTCGATCAGTTTCCAGTCGCCGTTTTCGAAGTTGGTCAGCATGTTGTTGGCATCATCAGACAGATAAAAGTTGATGGCCGGCATGGTGATCTTATCTTTGTCGATATAATTCTCGTACTTGACCAGTGTGATGACACTGTTGTGCTGCCATGCACTCATGGTGTAAGCGCCGTTGCAGACATAGGTGGACGGATCGGTAGCCCAGGCTTCGTTCTCCACAACGTCCTTGCGGACCGGGAAGAAGGTCGGGAAGGCAAGCAGCTCATTCCAGTACGGAACAGCCTGTTTCAGAGTGACTTCCAGAGTTTTGTCATCCGTCGCCTTGACAGCCAGCTGCTCGACATCCGGATTGACGAACTCTTCAACCGGATTTCCTTCTTCGTCTGTCTCGTCGGTCTCTTTGGTCTCCCAGATCTCGTCATAACCGACGACCTGATCATACATATACGCATAGTCGGCACCCAGCTCTGTGGAAACAGCACGCTTCCAGGAGAACTCGAAATCACCGGCTGTAACCGGCTCGCCGTCAGACCATTTCAGGCCGTCACGCAGCGTGTAGGTATAAGTCACGGTGCCGTCTTCGTTCTCGACACCTTCCGTCAGTTCTTCTGCACAGTCCGGAACGATGGCGAAAGAACCATCTTCATTCTGCTCCCATTTGGCAAGACCGGAGAACAGATGAACGATCATTGTGGCACCGTCAACAGCACTGTTCAGCGCCGGGTCAATTGTATCCGGCTCAGAAGCAATACAGACATTGATACCGTCTGCGGCAACCAGGGACTCATCGATCTCCGGAGCAGCCTCTTCAGCTTCCGCTTCTGCTTCTTCCTCAACTGCTTCCTCAGCCTCGGATACAGCTGACTCAGCTTCTTCCGCAGCTTCAGATACCGCAGACTCAGCCTCTTCCGCAGCTTCGGATACAGCCGACTCAGCCTCTTCCGCAGCTTCGGATACAGCCGACTCAGCTTCTTCCACAGCTTCAGATACCGCGGAGGCAGCTTTCGAAGCAGCTTCTTCCGTTTTCTTTGCAGAGTCACCGCAGGCGGCCAGACTGAACGCCAATGTTGCGCACAGAGCCATTGCAAGTACTTTCTTCATGTTACAAAATCTCCTTTCCATTATTTGGCTTTTTTATATCTAAGGTTTAAAACCTCGATAGTCAGTTGATCTCTTCTACCCTGTGGCACGCCACAAATCTTCCCTTTTCAACCTCACGCAGCTCCGGCATAGCTTCTCTGCATGCATTTGTTGCATACGGACAGCGCGTGTTGAACGGACATCCGGGAGGTGCATTCAGCGGGCTTGGGATCTCTCCCGTCATCGGGATCCGCTTGTTGGCACGTGCCTCGATGGGATCCGGAACCGGTACCGCCGAAATCAGAGCCTTTGTGTAGGGATGCAGCGGCCTGTCGTAAATTTCCAGCGCATTTGCAAGTTCCACCATATGTCCGAGGTACATGACCGCGATGCGGTCCGAGATATGCCGGACGACAAGCAGATCGTGCGCAATAAACAGATAGGTCAGCCCGAGTTTCTCCTGCAGTTCGTCAAACATGTTGATGACCTGCGCCTGGATGGAAACATCCAGCGCGGAAACGGGTTCATCGCAGACGATGAAATCCGGATCCACAGCCAGGGCGCGGGCAATACCGACACGCTGTCTCTGGCCGCCGGAAAATTCATGGGCATACCGTGCCGCATGCTCGGAATTCAGTCCGACATGATCCATCAGTTCCAGAATACGTTCCCGCCGTTCTTCTTTTGTCTTGTACATTTTCCGGACATCCAGCGGCTCGCCGATGATGTCCGAGACGGTCATGCGCGGATCCAGCGAAGAATATGGGTCCTGAAACACCATCGTGGCCTTTGCGCGGAAATCATCAATGTCCTTCTTTGTACGGACTGGCTTTCCCCTGTAATAGATCTCACCGGCCGTAGGTTTGTACAGATGCAGGATCGTACGTCCCGCCGTCGTCTTTCCGCAGCCGGACTCGCCGACAAGACCCAGCGTCTCTCCTTCCTGGATATCAAAGGAAATGTCATCTACAGCCTTCAAAGGCAGTGATTTGAAAAATCCCATGCTGATCGGAAAATACTGTTTCAGATGACTGACCCGGATCAGCGGCTCATTCTTTTTATTTTCAGTATTATTCATGTGCGTTCACCGCCTTTTTGACATTCATCCAGCAGGCTGCCTGATGCTGATCGTTGATCTGGACCCGCTCGCAGGTCTCTTTTATGCAGATCTTCATGGCCGCATCACAGCGTGGTGCAAACGGACATCCCTTCGGCATATTCAGCAGATCGATCGGTGTTCCGCTGATCGGCTGAAGCTTCTGTCCGGAATTTGCTGTCGTCGGAATAGAGCGCAGCAGACCTTTCGTGTATTCATGACAGGGATTGTAGAAAATCTCATCCGCTGTGCCCTGCTCACAGATGGACCCTGCATACATGACGACGATCTCGTCACACAGCTGTGCCACGACCCCAAGGTCATGTGTGATCATGATGATCGCCATGCCCAGTTTTTTCTGAATGTCTTTCATCAGTTCCAGTATGCCCGCCTGGATCGTCACATCCAGAGCCGTCGTCGGCTCGTCGGCGATCAGGATATCCGGCTCGCAGGCCAGCGCCATGGCGATCATGTCACGCTGCCGCATACCGCCGGAATGTTCATATGGATACTGCTTCATCCTTTTTTCCGGCTCGTTGACATTGACGAGCTTCAGCATCTCAACGGCGCGGTCCCAGGCTTCCTGTTTATTCCGGTTCGTGTGAAGCATGATGGCTTCCATCAGCTGGTGTCCGACCGTATAGGTAGGATTCAGGCTGGTCATCGGATCCTGGAAAATGATGGAAATCTTGTTGCCCCGGACGTCTTTCATCACTTTCTCACCGGCTCCCACCAGTTCCTGCCCGTCCAGCTTGATCGATCCGTATACGATTTTCCCGGTAGTGGCAAGGATCTGCATGATGGAATACGCAGTGACCGATTTCCCGGAGCCGGACTCACCCACGATACCCAGAACTTTTCCTCTGTCCAGATTGAACGACACACCATTGACGGCGCGGACCTCTCCGGCGTCCGTAAAGAAAGAGGTATGAAGGTCTTTTACTTCCAGTAATGCCATGTCTCCTCCCCCTTTCTCAGTTATTCAGCTTCGGGTCGAAGGCATCGCGCATGCCGTCGCCGAACAGATTCAGTGACAGAACGATCAGCGAGATCACAATAGCCGGAATGACCAGCCGGTACGGATAGGATTTCAGACCGTTCAGCGCATCAGAGGCAAGGGATCCGAGGGAGGGCATGGGCGCATTGACACCCAGACCCAGGAACGAGAGATAACTCTCGGTAAAAATCGCGTTCGGGATCTGCAGAGCCGTTGATATGACGATAACGGAAATACAGTTCGGGATCAGGTGCTTCCGGATGACCCAGCCGCCCTTCGCACCGCTCGCCTGTGCGGCCAGGACATATTCCTGTTCACGCAGGGACAGGATCTGTCCGCGGATCAGACGGGACATGGAAACCCAGTACAGCAGTGCAAAGATAATAAACAGGGAAATAATATTGGAACCGATCTTTTCCAGAATCGTTCCTTCCAGTGCCGCTCCCAGCGAGACACGCATGACGGCCGCCAGCAGGATGACCATCAGCATGTCAGGGAGCGAATAGATGACATCGACGATCCGCATGATGATCATGTCGACCATCCCTCCCGCATAACCGGCGATCGAGCCCACGATCAGTCCGATCACCAAAACGATGATACTGGCAAAGAATCCGACTGCAAGCGAGATCCTTGTGCCATATACCACACGGATAAAATAATCTCTCCCGGATGCGTCTGTCCCGAATACATGCGGGAAGACCTTTTCCCCGTTATCGATCCGTTTCTGTTCCGAGCGGGAATATTCGAACGGACGCAGGTTGTTGTAGGTAGCATCTACCGGCTTGCCCGGCTGGATCCCCAGCATTGTCTCATACTTGTATGGCCAGAACATCGGCACGATGATAGCGGCCAGCGTAATGATCACGATGATCCAGAAACTTACCATGGCCACTTTATTTTTGCGGAGGCGGCGCACGCCATCCTTGAATGCGGTCGTTGACGGCCGCATTTTGATCATATACTCTTTTTCTTCTTCACTGGCCGGCAGGAGGTCATCCACATTCACCTGCATGCTCAGTCTCTTCAAATTGATGTCCATTCCGGTTTTTCTCCTCCCGTCAATCCAGTGTGATTCTGGGATCTACGACTTTATACAGAATATCGCTGATCAGATTCATGATGACGATCAGAGTAGCCAGCACGATCGTCGTGCCCATGATCATCATGTAGTCCCGGTTGATAATACTGCTGACAAAAGCGCGGCCGATTCCGGGAACGGCAAAAATCTGTTCCACCACAAGAGATCCTGTAACGATGTAAGCCAGCATCGGACCGAAATACGTGATGACAGGTATCAGCGAGTTCTTCAGTGCGTGTCCGAAAATGATCTTGTTGCGCGGCACACCTTTCGCCTTGGCCGTGCGGATGTAATCCTGCCCGAGAACATCCAGCATGGAGGAACGCGTCAGACGGGTGATATAGGCCATCGGATACAGCATCAGCGTGATGATGGGCAGGACCAGACCGCCCGGAGTGGCCCCGTTGGCCGGCAGTACCTGCAGCTTGATGGCAAAAATAACCAGCAGCAGAGAACCCATTATAAACGACGGCATGGAGACAAACGCGGTGGTGAGGACCATGATGATGCGGTCCAGCACCGTATTCCTGCGGAGTGCCGCAATGGCACCGAGCACGACACCGCCGATCAGGGCAAGTACGGCTGCTATAACTCCGAGTTTTACGGACGTCCTGAGACCGTCAGCCATGATGTCGATGACCATTCGTCCGCGCAGTTTAAGCGACGGGCCGAATTTGAACTGGACAACATCCTTCAGATAAGTGACATACTGCGTCATCAGTGGTTTGTCGAGTCCGTACTTGGCCTCGAGAGCCTGCTGCGCCGCCTTGGAGATCGCCTTTTCTCCGACAAACGGTCCTCCCGGAACGGCATGCATGATAAAGAATGTCACAGTGATCACGACCCAGACAGTAAAAACTGCGAGGATCAGCCTCTTGATAATGTACTTCAATGTTTTGGGATTCATAGGAGTCCTCTCATAGATGTGAAATGTAACGTGATTACGGGTATACCGCGTAATAAATATTATGCGGTGCTTTTTATTATTCCGTTTTAACGTTCAATGCATAATTATATACCAAATCATTCTGAACTTCAATATAAGAAGCCCATTACAATGTGGATAATGCCTGCAAAGACAATATAAAAACATGCCTTTGACATCTTTTTTCAAAACCTGTCAAAGGATCCTGATTTTCATATTTACGGAACAGAAAAATGCTGTGCGGCAGTTGAGGAAAATGGCATGTGTACTGCTGTCTGATCGTTTTTTTGCCGAACAGAATTCATTTCTGCCGCGTATTACGATTTTGCACTCGGTACGCAGATCTGCAGTGCTCTGTGCAGATTTCTGATTTCCGCGCGCATACAGGATCCTCCGAATTCTCCATCCAGTGTCCAGTCGATTTTTTCCTGCGCACGGACGACAATATGGCTTGCCTTATATTTCTCCACCAGCGGAGACTGCAGGAAATCTTTGCTGAGCAATACTGTAAATATTTCCGTCAGTTCCAGCGGATTGGCGGGCGTATGTACGAGTGTGATCTCAAACACACCGTCGTTCATCTCGACTGCCTTGCCGGTGATGTTCGGTATGCCGCCCACAAAACGGGAATTTGTGATCATTCCGTATGTATAGTTTCCCTCAATCTCTTCGCCGTCTGCCCTGATCTGAAGGTGATAAGTCGGAAGCTTGAAGACCTCCATCCCGGCCTGTGTAAGATAGGCAAAATGCCCGATCGTATTCTTCAGATTCTGATCGGTATCATAAGCGATATGAGTAAAGGCCCCAAACGCCGCTACGTACACAAAATATTTTTTATTGAATGCCCCTATATCACACGGGTATACATTTTCGTCAATGATTCCCTGCGCACACTTCAGCATGTTTTTCGGAAGCCCGACACTGTTGGCAAAATCATTGGTACTGCCGGATGGAATATAACCGACTATTTTGGCGGGATCTGTCTCCATAACAGCAGTAACGACCTGGTCCATTGTACCGTCTCCTCCGCTGCACACCACAATATCCGCCTCTTCCGCCAGCCTTTTTACCGTTTTTCTGGCATCCCCGCGCGCGACCGTCGGATGTATCATGACATCGTAGCCACTCTGTGTGAACATTTCCAGGATGGCAGCGAGTTTCGGCCGTATCGCCCCTTTCCCGGACTTCGGATTATACACAAACAGCATTCTTTTTTGCATATGAGATCCCTCAAATCAGATATGGCGGCAGCCAGCATTCCGCTAAACTGCCGCCTTTCCAGCGAATCATATTCGGTTTTTGTCCCTGCTGCATGTGCCGCCGGACAATCCGTCAATTACACAAGTTCCAGCAGGACTTCCATAGCTCCGTCACCCTTGCGTTCACCGATCTTGATGACACGGGTATAGCCGCCGTTGCGGTTTTCATACTTCGGAGCGATTTCGTCGAACATCTTGGCGACCATGTCGATCTGCTTCGTGTTTTTCTTACGTCCCTTGTGTGACTCCGGAATCTCAGTGACCGGGTAGAACACCTTCAGCATCTGACGTCTGGCATGCAGGCGGGAAGGCATATCCTTTTTGATCGTCTTCTGGATTTCCTCGTACTTTGTGACCTTCTTGCCGTCAACCACTTCTTTCACGCGTTTGCCGTCTTTATCTTTTACGGCAACCTTGGCCGTAACGGTCACGGTCTCGAAGTTGTCCTTCTCACGAACCGCAAGAGCGATCAGTCCCTCTGCGATTTTCCGCACTTCTTTTGCCTTTGTTTCGGTCGTACGGATCTTGCCGTGGTACAGCAGATTTGTCACCTGGTTGCGAAGCAGCGCTTTGCGCTGATCAGCAGTTCTGCCCAATTTTCTGTATTTAGCCATGTCTTTTCTTCCTTTCCTTTTGTGGTACGGAAAAACATGCTCCTTCGGTCTTACTGTTTTTCCGTCTGGCTTTCCATAAAGTAATTTGCAGGATGGTCACGCATCTTCGGACTTACTGCCCATCCTCCCGGATCAAATCCGTTATTCTTCACCCGGACGCAGAGCCAACCCCAGTTCGTTCAGTTTGGCAAGTACTTCTTCGAGTGATTTTCGTCCCAGATTGCGGACTTTCATCATATCCTCAGATGTCTTGTTGCACAATTCTTCGACGGTATTGATCCCCGCTCTCTTCAGACAATTATAGGAACGAACAGAAAGTTCAAGTTCATCGATATTCATCTCAAGAACTTTTTCTTTCTCGTTGTCCTCTTTTTCGATCATCACTTCCGCTGTCTTGGCATTTTCGGAAAGATCGATAAACAGCTTCAGGTGCTCACTCAGAACTTTTGCCGCAAGGCTCACCGCCTCATCCGGACCGAGTGTGCCGTCTGTAAAAACATCCAGCGACAGTTTATCAAAGTCCGTCACCTGACCGACACGGGTGTTCTCAACCGTCATATTCACACGCTCCACCGGCGTATAGATCGCATCAACAGCGATCACCCCGATCGGCATATCTTCGGTTTTGCCCTTATCGGCTCCGACATATCCGCGGCCTTTTGTAATCGTCAGCTCCATGAAAAGCTTACTGTCAGCACCACTGTTCAGCGTTGCAATGACCTGTTCCGGATTCATTATCTCGATGTCCTGATCTGCCTGGATATCCGCACCGCGAACGACGCCTTCACCTTCAAATTCGATATAGGCTACTTTCGGCTCGTCTGTTTCGCTGTTGTTGCGGATGGAAAGGTTTTTCAGATTCATCACGATCTCCGTGACATCTTCTTTGACACCCGGGATCGTTGTGAACTCATGCAGGACACCATCGATCTTCACCTGGCTGATCGCAGCGCCCGGAAGAGACGAGAGCATGATCCTCCGAAGAGAATTGCCCAGCGTCGTTCCGTAACCGCGCTCCAGAGGTTCGATGATAAATCTTCCGAAGCGCTTGTCTTCAGAAATCTCCGCGATCTCAATTTTGGGTTTGTTAAAATCAAACACCTTTTGTTCCCCTCCTGGATTGAATCTGAGTTAATGGGGTACGAATTACTTGGAGTACAACTCGACGATAAACATCTCATCGACAGGAACGTCGATCATGTCGCGGGCCGGAACTTCCTTAACGGTACCCTTCAGTGCTTCCGGATCACATTCCAGCCATGCGGGAACGGCGCGGCCATTTGTTGCTTCCAGAATATCTTTCATTCTCTGGGAAGTCTTTCTGGCCTCTTTGATCTCGATGACATCACCCGGTTTCACCTGATAGGACGGAATGTTGACGACTTTGCCGTTGACGGTTACGAATTTGTGATCAACGATCTGTCTTGCTTCCTGTCTTGTTCTCGCAAAAGCAAGCCGGAAGATCACATTGTCCAGACGCGTCTCAAGAAGCGCCATCAGGTTCTCACCTGTCTGGCCTTTCATGCGGTCAGCTTTTTTGTAGTAATTACGGAACGGCTTTTCCAGCACGCCGTAAATGAATTTAGCTTTCTGTTTTTCACGCAGCTGCATGCCATACTCGGAAACCTTGCGGCTGCTCCGTCTCAGCTGACGGTTTGATTTCTTGTCGATACCCAGATATGTAGGATCCAGTCCCAGGGAACGGCAACGTTTTAAAATAGGTGTTCTGTTTACTGCCATATCCTATGACCTCCTTATACCCTTCTACGTT
>CACZSZ010000281.1 GCA_902783945.1 uncultured Lachnospiraceae bacterium | reverse complement strand
TCAAAATTGATCTGTATGGAGTCTTCCGCCGTGACAGAGGTGACAAGCCCGTCAAAACTGATCGGATTGATCCCTCTGAAGATCAGATCCAGCGCTTCTTCATCATAATTATTATGATGCTTCTGGAAGATCGTCGTCGCCTCGATGGCCAGCGGACTGTCCACATAAACTTTGAAATTCCCGTGCCCGGTTACCAGATTCTGTTCCTTGATCTGCCGGATGAAATACAGCATCTCCTGTGTACGGCCCACGGCAAACGACGGAATAACGACATTGCCGCCCCGGTCAAAGGTCGACTGGATCACTTTTGTGAGCTCTTCCACGTAATCCGGCGGTGTGTTGTGGCTTCGGTCACCGTATGTGGATTCCATAACCACATAATCTGCTTTCGTAGGATAGGACGGATCCTTGATGATCGGCTGGTTCAGGTTGCCGATATCACCGGAAAACACGATCGTCTTTGCAGCGCCGTCTTCAGTCAGGGTTATCTCGATACTGGCAGAACCGAGCAGATGACCGGCATCGATAAACTTCACGCGGATACCCGGAGCAATCGTCTGTTCCTCATTATAAGGCAGACCTACAAACTGTTCGATCACGCCGACAGCATCGTCCATCGTATATAACGGAACGTATTCCTCCCGGCCGGCACGTTTGCCCTTGCGGTTGCGCCACTCAGCTTCAAATTCCTGAATGTGGGCACTGTCACGCAGCATGACGCTGCAGAGATCATCCGTCGCGAACATCGTGTATACCGGTCCGCGGAAACCATCTGCATACAGCTTCGGAAGCATACCGGAATGATCGATGTGTGCGTGTGTCAGCAGGACAAAATCCAGTTCGGATACCGGCACGGGAATGGGCTTGTTTTCATATATATCTTTGCCCTGCTCCATGCCGCAGTCTACAAGAAACTTTTTCCCGGCCGCCTCCAGATAATAACAGCTGCCGGTGACCTCATGCGCCGCCCCCAGAAATGTAATCTTCATACCTGATTTCCTCATCAATTGCCGACTGTTCTGCGACAGTCCGGATCTGCTGAACACTACACGGCTTATTCTTTTTTAGTATAGCATGGATTCCGTCATATCGGGTAAAAATCCTTCTGTGTCTTCTACAGAATTCTCAGGTCTCATGATCGACGGTCCCGTATTCCCGCACACCTGCATTCGCATATTTAAACCGTTTCATCAGAGTTTCTCTCCTGAGAATTATGCTGTCAACCGTATTTTATTATAATATTATCCCTGTTTTCCTTAATTAATCCTAATTTTATCCGTATTGTGTGGTCCCAGGCAAAAGAGCCTTGACTTTATTCCCTCATACTCATAGAATGATTACAGCCAGGTTACTTACAGGGACACATCGGGAGGTTTTATGAAACACATTGTCCTGACCGGCGGGGGTACCGCCGGACATGTCACACCGAATATTGCCCTTCTCCCCGGACTGCGGGAGCGGGGTTATCAGATATCCTACATCGGCTCCTATGACGGAATTGAAAAAGAACTGATCGAAAAAGAAGGCATTCCCTATTATGGAATTTCTTCCGGCAAGCTGCGCCGCTATGTAGATCTGAAAAACCTTTCGGATCCGTTCCGCGTGGTAAAAGGTCTCAACGAGGCCGGAAGGCTGCTGAGACAGCTGAAGCCGGACGTGATCTTTTCCAAAGGAGGCTTTGTGGCCGTCCCGGTCATTCTGGCCGCTGGCCGGAAGCATATTCCGGTCATTGCGCACGAATCCGACATGACGCCGGGGCTGGCCAACAAGATCTGCATTCCATACGCCGCCAAGATCTGCTGCAACTTCCCGGAGACAAGGCAGAATCTCCCGGAAGGGAAAGCAGTCGTTACCGGTTCCCCGCTCCGCAGAGAACTGATGAAAGGTGATGCCGCGGCAGGCAGAGCCTTCTGCGGATTCGACGAAAGCAGACCTGTGCTGATGATCACGGGCGGCA
Source organism: uncultured Lachnospiraceae bacterium (assembly GCA_902783945.1). Taxonomy (GTDB): domain Bacteria; phylum Bacillota; class Clostridia; order Lachnospirales; family Lachnospiraceae; genus Bilifractor. Next base: position 586 of record CACZSZ010000281.1, on the reverse strand, counting down.
GTCTCGGCTCCGTGATCGTCAATACACATATGCGCGCCATCCTTCCCGCACTGCTTCAGGATTTCCAGGTCGTGCATCTCTGCGGAAAAGGCAATCTCGATCCGTCTCTGGATAACACGCCGGGCTACAGGCAGTACGAATACATAGGCAGCGAACTGCCCGACCTGTTTGCCATGGCCGATCTTATCGTCTCCCGCGCGGGCGCCAATTCCATCTGTGAGATCAGCGCGCTGGCCAAGCCGAATCTGCTGATCCCGCTCTCGGCCAATGCGAGCCGGGGAGATCAGATCCTGAACGCCCGCTCTTTCGAAAAGCAGGGTTTCAGTGTGGTCATGGAAGAAGAAGAACTGCAGGACAGCACGCTGCTCGAAGCCGTGCGGAACCTGTATCAGAATCGTCAGACTTATATTGATACCATGCACGCAGCCAACCATACAGATGCCGTCACTATGATCCTGGATCTGCTGGACGAAGCCTGCGGCGCCTGATGAATAAAGGAGGTTTCTTATGAACGATTGTATTTTCTGCAAGATCGCGAACGGCGAAATCCCTTCCGCCACACTGTACGAAGACGAAAACTTCCGCG
>CACZSZ010000280.1 GCA_902783945.1 uncultured Lachnospiraceae bacterium | reverse complement strand
GAGATTCCACGGAATCTCGGAGATCAGCGCGAACAGAAACAGATTGATTCCGTATTTTACACGGCTGCGGGTGTAGATAAAGCCCTCCGTGATCAGAAAGCAGAAGATGGGAAAGGCGATCCTTCCGATATCCCTGGAAATGCGGTACAAGGACACCGGAAACGGAGCGGCAGTGATCAGCTTAAGACCCAGAATGTTGATATTATAGCCTGGTATGATAAATAATGCCTCCTTGGCCTGCGGGAGGTTGTTGAGAACGTGCGCTCCGACATGGTCCAGCAGCATAACGAGGACTGCGATCAGTTTTAAAGCACTGCCGCTTAGAATCTGCATTTTTGCGGGAAATACAGACGGCGGCAGGGAGTTTTTTGAATTCATGAAATGGTACCTCCCGTCAGTTGAAATATCGTTATCATTTTATTACAAACTATAGGAAATAGGAAGACAGTTTCTACTTGAATTTTTTACTGTTTTCTTATAACATTATAATTTAGAGTATAATATGTTATCATTCTTTGTTAATTACAGGATCCGGCACGAATTCATCATAACCATTCCAGAAAGACAAAAAATAATTCGCGCGGCAGAGGATCCTGACGGTTCCGTTATGGAGGAGTTATGGATTATAGCAGAATCTGTTACAATTGCATGAGGCAGAAGGTGACCGACAACGGTCCCTGCCCGCATTGCGGATTCGACAACAGAACATATGTCAGCGCTCCCAACCATCTTTTTCCGCTGACACCGCTGAACGGCAGGTATGTCATCGGTAAAGTGATCGGCTCAGGGGGCTTCGGGATCACATATAAAGCATATGATAATCAACTGCGTATTGTCGTCGCCATCAAGGAACTGTTTCTGAAAGATATCTGTTCAAGAGGACTTGGACAGTCGGTAACGGTTCCGGCAAAAGAACAGGACTTTTTTGAAGAAAGCAAGAAGAAATTCCTGCAGGAAGCCCGTGTTCTTGCCATGTTCAACTCCAAGGGCGAGGATGTCGTCGTGGATGTGAAGGAACATTTTGAAGAAAACAATACGGCATATATTGTCATGGAATACCTGGACGGGATCACCCTGAAGGAGCTGGTCAAAAAACGGGGCAGGCTTTCCTTTAAAGAGACTAAGGAACTGCTGGCACCAGTGTGCAGGGCACTGTCGCAGATCCACAAATTAGGAGTGATCCATAAAGACGTAAGCCCGGACAACATCATTCTGCTGCATTCGGGAGGAATCAAGCTTCTCGATTTCGGAGGGGCGACAAGTCTTTATATGCGGAACAAGGGATTTGTGGTTTCCTTTAAACGTGGTTACGCTCCGGTGGAGCAGTATTCGGAAAAAGGCAACATCGGAACCTGGACCGATATATATGCAATGGCTGCGACGTTCTACTATTGCATTACAGGGACAAAGCCCACGGACGCCATGGAGAGGAAGGCCGGAAAAGACCTGACGCCGCCGACCAGACTCGGAGCGGATATCAGTGCACGTATGGAACGTCATCTTCTGAAAGCAATGGACATGGATTACAGAAAGAGGTATCAGACAATGGATGAATTCTGGGTAGATATGGAAGAACCGAAAAAAAATCATATTCCGGCAATTATCATTTCGGTTGTTGCCGTAGCAGCGCTCATTGCGGGAATTGTTTTTCTGGTACATCAGCACAATAAGCCGGATAACGGAAACGGAGCAGGAGCCGTCACAACAACGCCGGATGTTTCGGCTCAGGGTACGGGTAATGCTCCGGCTTCCTCTGAGACGGACACCCCGGCAGAGGAAACCGGCTCAGTCCAGTATGCGCTGGGACAGTTTGTGAGTGATCTGTCCGGCAGCAAAGCAGTTTGTTCTGTCTACCAGAAATATGGTAAGTACTATCTGACCGCCGTTCAGGACAGCGACGGAATGTATCTCCAGATGTGGCGTGAAGACGAGCCCAACAGCTCTCAGAAATTTGAGTTTGTTTCCGAAGGGGACGGGAAGTACAGGATCTACTTCAATGCGGCCTCCGGCAAGATCGCCTGGCAGTGGGATCAGGAAAAACAGAGGGTGGTTCTTACCGCGCCAAACAACAGTGATCTTCAGTTATTCCATGTTTCCTATGACGGGGACAGCGAAGAGGGGCTTCAGCGTTTCAAGATATGGACTTTTGACAAATCAGCTATCGTTAATCTGGACGATTCCGCAAAGAAAGATATCGACGTAGAGCCTGTAAAGACTAGAACACAGGACGATAAGCGCCGGTCTCACGAGGATATGTACCTGGAGTAAAGGAAATAAGGGTTTATGAGAAAAAAACCACGGCTTCCCAAAAGATACATATGCCTGGCTTTGTCACTACTCTGTATGGGAAGAACCGGCCTTGCCTGTACAGACATTCAGGCGGCACAGCCAGGGTGGCAGATAATTGACGGCGCCAGATATTATTTCACACAGCAGGATGGAAAGATGGCCGCGGGCACGTTTGTGACCTGGAACGGTGTGAGATACTATCTGGGACAGGACGGCAGGCTGGTCACAGACCGCCGGAATTATGTGATCGACGGGGCAGCGTATGACATCGATGCAGCCGGAAGGGTGTCGAAAGCCGGCAAAAGCCTGGTGCTGCTGTGCGATGATCAGGGCAGCGTGTTAAAAAGAACATTTGTAACAACAGGCAGTGAATACATGCTGCCTTCCATTCAGAATTCAGGAGAGGCTACCTTCATCGGGTGGTCTCTTTCTCCTGGAAAAAGATTTTCTCTTACTTTTCCCAATTTTGTAGATTATGAAGTTTCCGACACCGTAACGGTAACGGACAATATAACACTGTACGCTGCCTGTTTCAGGCATACGGAAGATAAGGACATCTCTCAGGCCGATATCACAAGACCGTCTGAAAAACTGGGCGGTATCATTTTCTGCGGCGATTCACGTCAGGATTATACCTGTTTTGCATCCAGGCATTATCAGGAGATGGCAGGAAATGTCTATTTTGTGGCAAAAGGCGGTACGGGACTGTCCTGGTTTATGACAGACGGAATTACGGAGCTGCTTTCCGATATTATCGAGATCAGGGAGTCCAGTGAAAAACCCATTGCTGTCGTTATGAATTTCGGCATAAACGATCTCAGATCTCCCGGGATAAATACAGACGAATATGTGCCTGAAATGACCAGGCTTGCGGGCCTGCTTGATAAACTGGGCTGCAGCATGTACTTTATGTCGGTCCTGCCTGGCAATGCGTCGCAGCTGAGAAAAACGAGGGGTGAAAATGTCCGCGTGCCGGATATGGAGGCTGTAAAGAACTTTAATGAAGAAGTCCGGCGTTTGCTTACGCCTCAGTATTCCTATCTGGATCTGTATACCTGGGTCATGACGTACGGGTACCGCTCAGATGACGGACTTCATTTTTCATATCCTACAAACAGGCGGATCCT
>CACZSZ010000279.1 GCA_902783945.1 uncultured Lachnospiraceae bacterium | reverse complement strand
TGAAAAGATGGATTTCATGGCTGTTCCTCACGAGCGCAGCGGCGTGTTCCTGGAGTATTACGCACATCCGGCAAAAATGTGCTTCAAGCTGCCGGATAATGTCGACACGATGGAAGGCGGCCTGATGGAGCCCCTGAGTGTTGGTCTGCATGCTGTTTCTCTGTCCGGGATCAAGATGGGCCAGAGCGCGGCGGTTCTTGGCTGCGGCTGCATCGGTCTTGTGACGATCATGTCTCTGAAGGCAGCCGGCGTCGACGAGATCTATGCATTCGACGTGCTGGACAAGAGAATGGAAAAAGCCAAAGAAGTCGGTGCTTATAAAGTCATTGATGCCCGGGAGACAGACACGGTTGAATTCCTGAAATCCCTGCCGGGCGGCGGCGTAGATCACTGCTATGAGACAGCAGGAACAAACTTCACAACACTGCAGACAGCCAAAGTCCTGAAGAAGGGCGGCCAGGTCACATTGGTCGGCATGACTCCGGATGCAGAGCTTATGTATGATATCGGCAGCCTGAGCGCAGTCGAAGGCGTGGTCCATACCGTTTATCGTTATCGCAACCTGTATCCGACAGCTATCAAGCTGGTCAGCCAGGGCAAGATCCCGCTGAAGTCGATCGTTTCTCATGTATACAAATTCGATGATATTATCGAAGGCGTGAATTACAACATCGACAACAAAGCAGATGTGATCAAAGCCGTCATCGAGATGTAACGCACCCTTATAAAAGGGAAACGTTTCATCATACATAATGAAGAGATTGTTTCCATCAAGCCGTGCCGCAGAGATTCTGCGGCACGGCAGTTCCTTACAACTGCCCCTGCCGGAAAAAAACTTGTTTTTACAGGGCAGCAGTTGAATATGATTCAGGAGGCTGATTATGCAGAAAATTATCAATGATAAAGATAAAGTAGTAGACGAGAGTTTTGAAGGACTGCTGCTTGCGTATGAAAAATATTGGAGAAGACATCCGGAAGTTAAGGGGATCATTTCCCGCACACGCAGAAAAGACAAACTTCCGCTGGTGATCGGCGGAGGCAGCGGCCACGAGCCGATCTATTCCTGCCTGGTGGGCCCGGGTCTCGCTGATGCGGCTGTCTGCGGCAACATCTTTGCTTCTCCCGATCCGAACTCCGTGTATCAGACAGCCAAAGCCGTCGATAACGGGAACGGTATCCTGTTTATTTACGGAAACTATGCCGGTGACAATCTGAACTTTGACATGGGCGAAGAGTTCCTGAATGCCGACGGTATCAAAACTGCTCACGTGCGCGGCATGGACGACGTTGTCTCTCAGCCTCCGGAGCGCAAAGAAGAGCGCCGCGGTATCGCGGGAGCTCTGTATATGGTCAAAATTGCCGGCGCTGTATGTGACGCGGGACTGTCCCTGGAAGAGGCAAAGGCTGTTATGGAAAAGACCCGTGACAGCATCCGTTCGGTCGGTGTGGCGACATCCGGCGCGCAGCTGCCCGGCGCCGACAAACCGATCTTCGAGCTGCCGGAAGGCATGATCGAATACGGCATGGGCGTTCACGGCGAGCGCGGCGTGAAGCGTGTGCCGATGGAGCCGGCAGACACACTGGTCGACAATATGATGCAGTCGATCTTTGACGACGGCGATTACAAGGAAGGCGATGAAGTCTGTGTATATATCAACGCCTTTGGTTCCACCTCCATTACCGAGATGGCGATCGCCTACCGCAGAGTACGCCAGATCCTGGCTGAAAAAGGTATCAAGGTGTACGACAGTGATATCAACAACTACTTCCGCACACAGGAGATGGGCGGATTCTCCATCACGCTGTTCACACTGGACGACGAGCTGAAGAAATATTACGACATGCCGTGCTGGTGTCCGTATTTCTCAAAGGGTTCCGTGAGCGCAGATGCAGTCGCGGCGGAAGCTGATGACGAAGAGATCGTTCCGGAACCGGAATTCGATGACTCTGATGTGGAAGACGCTCCGGTCGTCAGAAGCAAAGAGGGCGAACTGAAGTCACTCAGTGCGGAAGATACGAAAAACATGCTGCTTGCTGTGGCAAACAAGATCATCAGCAATGTCGATTATCTTACAGAGATCGACAGCCAGACCGGTGACGGAGATCATGGTTTCGGTATGGCCGGCGGTATGCAGAAGGCCAAAAAGCGTCTGCTGAAGATGGAAGATGATGACAACGCATATGACATGTTCGGAGCAGCCGGAAAAGCCATGCTGCTTTCCATGGGCGGTGCATCCGGCGTCATTTTCGGAAGTATGTTCATGTCCGGAAAGGATTTCGATGCGAAGGGTGAACTTACCGCTCAGGATCTGGCTGACATCGAAGAAAAAGCGCTTAAAACGATCCAGGAGAGAGGCGGCGCCCAGGTTGGTGACAAGACAATGGTCGACGCACTGGCACCGGCTGTCGAAGCTATGAAGGCCAATGCAGATAAAGGTATGCTGGAGATGCTCAAAGCTGCGGAAGCAGCCGCGAAGGAAGGCGTGGAGAACACCAAGAACTATGTTGCCAAATTCGGCAGATCCCGTTCTCTGGGCGAAAGAGCAATCGGTTATCAGGATGCCGGCGCAACATCTGTTTCCCTGATCTTTGAAGCCATGCGCGAATTCGTAGAAGGATAAAGTAATTCGATAATACATGCTTTTTGGGACGCCCGCGGCACTGCCGCGGGCTGTTCCATATCTGAAAAGGATTCCTTTTCAGATGCATTTGAAAGAATCGCTAAAAAAGCGAAAAAGAAAACTGTACAGAACACGTCACGCTCGGTTGCTTCACTTCAGTTCTGATCTGTATCACGCCTGAATTTGGCTGACGGCATTGTATTGAAGCGCCAAGACACGGCGCAAACGGCGTGAACAGAGAATTCGTGAAGCGCCCTCGCCTGCTCCTACCGTTCTTGTACATGTTTTCTTTTTTGCTTTTTCGTTTATACTTTTAGATTTCAGCATTCCGATCGGATACAGTAATCTCATAAGCCGACTGTCGGAGGGCCGCCGGTCCTTAGCGAGCCTCCAAGGCGAGCTTTGTACCGCTGCGAGCCCGACTCAAGCGAAAGCGGGTCGGCGGTGAGGTTACTGTATCCGCGAGGAATGCGTCCGTATAAAAGGCATACGTTCCCGGACAAATAATCTGATGGGCCACGTGCTTCTGCATGCGGAATACCAGCAGAGAATTCGTAGTAAAACTGGTATTTTTATCTCTGTTACCCGCTTGCGCGGAGATGGTAATTCATGTATCATTAATTTGTATCGGTCCGCATCTTTTTGGAAGCCGGAAAGATGCGGCAGGTCAGGAAAAATCATAAAGGAGTGATGGCACATGGATAATCTGCAACTTCAGAAACATGCTCTGGAAGTCAGAAAGGGGATTCTTTCCTCCACGCATGCGGCCGGCGCCGGGCATCCGGGCGGCGCGCTTTCTTCCACAGAGGTGATGACGTATCTGTATTTTGAAGAGATGAATGTGGA
>CACZSZ010000278.1 GCA_902783945.1 uncultured Lachnospiraceae bacterium | reverse complement strand
GTACAGTTTGCGGATTTCTTCTCCAATCTTCTCGGAAGGATGTTCTGCGGCTTTTTTGCGCAGAGCTTTGAAGTGAGCCTGTCCGCCGGCAGAGGACATATCCAGAAGGAAATCCTTGGCAAAAGAACCATCCTGAATATCTGCAAGGATCTTCTTCATGGTTTTCTTTGTCTCCTCGGTAATGATCTTTGGTCCGGTGATATAATCGCCGTATTCAGCCGTATTGGAAATCGAATACCGCATGCCTGCGAAACCGCTCTGATAAATCAGATCCACGATCAGCTTCATCTCATGGATGCACTCGAAATATGCATTGCGGGGATCATATCCGGCCTCTACCAATGTTTCAAATCCTGCCTGCATCAGAGCAGATACGCCGCCGCAGAGGACTGCCTGCTCACCGAACAGATCTGTTTCTGTCTCTGTACGGAATGTTGTTTCAAGAAGTCCGGCACGTGCGCCGCCGATCCCGAGACCGTAAGCCAGTGCTTTGTCAAGAGCCTGTCCTGTATAATCCTGTTCAACAGCGACAAGACACGGTGTTCCCTTGCCAGCCTGATATTCGGAACGGACAGTGTGTCCGGGAGCTTTAGGTGCGATCATCGTCACATCGACATACGCCGGCGGAACGATCTGTCCGAAATGGATATTAAAGCCATGTGCGAACATAAGCATATTTCCCTCTTCCAGGTTCGGCTCGATATCTTTCTTATACATAGCTGCCTGCAGCTCGTCGTTGATCAGGATCATGATGATGTCCGCTTTCTTTGCCGCTTCGGCTGTTGTAAACACCTCAAAGCCCTGTTCTTCAGCTCTTTTCCAGGATTTGCTGCCATCATACAACCCGATGATCACATGGCATCCGGATTCCTTAAGATTGAGCGCGTGTGCATGTCCCTGGCTTCCGTAACCGATGATCGCGATAGTCTTTCCTTCCAGAAGAGAAAGGTTGCAGTCTTCCTGATAATAAATTTTTGCTGCCATGAAAGTTCCTCCTTGCTTGTTAACATCTTATATTTGCATAACACTGTCAGTCGAGATATCTTACATCATCCATGCCGCGCGAAAGTCCGGTCATTCCGGTGCGGGCAAGCTCGAGAATCTCGTATCCTTCCAGTAGCTTTACAAATGCATCCAGCTTCGACTGTGTACCGATCAGTTCGATGATCAGTGAACGAGGGCCAACATCGATAATGTTTGCGCGGAAAATACGGGAGACTGCAATGATATTGGCGCGCTGATCCGAATTCACACGTACTTTTATCAGCATCAGTTCCCTGTTTACACTTTTTTCCGGCTTAAGCACTTTGATATCGCGCACATCTACCTGCTTGGCCAGCTGCTTTGTGATCTGTTCCAGAACCTGGTCATCACCCTTGGCAACGACCGTCATGCGGGAAAATCTCGGATCCGCTGTCTCTCCGACAGTCAGGCTGTCAATATTATATCCGCGCCTGCTGAAAAGACCGGCTACACGTGTCAGCACACCCGCAGAGTTATCCACCAATATAGAAAGAATTCTCTGTTTCATTTAATGCACCTTTCTCAAGTCCTTCTAATAAACCCTTCCTGCTATTCTACCGTTGCGAAAATTGTTTGTCAACGGGCGCTTCTTTTGGTATGAAAAATCGTTCATCGTCCGGCTGCTGCCCGGCTGCGGCACGCATGGCATAATACCTGCAGAATTCCATCTGGCAGTTTCTCGGTTCCTTTCCATCCGGTATGACCCGGCGGTAACTCCCGTCGCTTTGCAGGATGCTTGCCTTTTCCGTATCCGCCAGCTGTGTTTCCAGAATATACTTCACTTCATTTTTGCAGTCCTGGCTCTCCAGCGGGAATACAAGTTCCACACGTTTGTCCAGATTGCGCGGCATCCAGTCTGCACTGCCCATATAGATCCGTTCCATTCCTCCGTTATAGAAATAGAATAACCTGGCATGCTCCAGGAAATTGCCCACGATCGACCGCACAGTGATCGTTTCGCTGATACCCGGTATTCCCACTTTCAGGCAGCAGATCCCGCGGACGATAAGATCGATCTTAACGCCGGCTGCCGATGCTTTGTACAGTGCCGCTATGATCTCCCTGTCACACAGGGAATTCATTTTTGCGATAATATGCGCCTTATTTCCCTGCCTGGCCTGTTTTTCCTCGGCCCGTATCATGCGCAGGAACCAGTTGCGCATCCAGAGAGGTGCAACCACGAGTTCATTCCAGTGATCCGGTTCCGAATACCCGGATATCATATTGAATACAGCAGAGGCATCCTCACATATTCTTTCATTGCATGTAAACAGGCCGCAGTCGGTGTACTGTCTTGCCGTGGAATCGTTGTAATTTCCCGTGCCGAGATGTACATACCTGCGTATTCCGTCCTCTTCCCGGCGCACGATCAGCGTTATCTTACTGTGCGTTTTCAATCCCACAAGACCATAGATCACATGACAGCCGGCCTTTTCCAGCTGCTCGGCCCAGGCAATATTGTTTTCTTCGTCAAAACGCGCTTTCAGTTCAACCAGCACAGTGACCTGCTTGCCGTTTTCCGCCGCTTTGGCCAGCGCGGATATGATCGGAGAATTACCGCTGACACGGTACAGCATCTGCTTGATCGCCAGGACGCGCGGATCCTTGGAGGCCTCCTGTACGAGGCGGATAACCGGTGTAAATTCCATATACGGATGATGCACAAACAGATCTTTTTTCCGGATACATGAGAATATACTTCTGTCTTCCGGAAAGTCCACAGCCTCTGCCGGTATAAATGTCGGCCATTTAAAGAGCGGCATATCATAAGCTCCGTAAATTTTCATGAAGAACGTGAGATCGATCGGTCCCGGTATGGCAAACGTATCTTCTTCCTTGACACCGAATTCTTTCCGAAGGATCTTCAGCAGACCCGGGTCCATCCCTTCTTCCGCCTCAAGACGGATCACTTCTCCGCGCTGTCTCTTTTTCAGCTGTTTTCTGATCTCCTGAAGCAGATCCGCCGCTTCTTCCTCATCAATACCCAGTTCTGCATTCCGCATGATCCTGTACGGATGTGCACAGATCACATCATACCCGGAGAAAAGCTTTCCGAGATTCCGCTCGATGATTTCATCGATCAGGACCAGTGCATATTCTTCACCGTTTTCTTTCGGTATTTCAACGTACCGGGGCAGCACAGACGGCACCTGAACAGT
>CACZSZ010000277.1 GCA_902783945.1 uncultured Lachnospiraceae bacterium | reverse complement strand
TGCCGAAAAGACACTTGCCCCTCTTTCTGAAGAAATCGATCAGACCGACAAGTATCCGCAGGAAGTCGCGGATCAGATGGCCGAACTTGGATTTTTCGGGATCAAGATCCCGGAAGAGTACGGCGGCCTCGGAATGTACATGCGCAGCTATGTCTGCGTCATGGAGGAGATAGCAAAAAAGAGCGCGGTGTCGACACTGTATATTTCTTCCGCGAACTCTCTTTCCACGGCACCGATCATTCTTTCCGGTACGGAAGAGCAGAAGCAGACGTATCTTCCCGGTGTGGCGGAAGGTACATCCTGCATCGCGTTCGGTCTGACAGAGCCGGGCGCCGGATCGGATGCGGGCAGCCTTAAGACCAGAGCTGTGGAAGACGGCGACGACTATATCCTGAACGGAACAAAAACGTTTATTACCTTTGGCCCGAAAGCAGACTATACGATCATTTATGCCAAGACCGATCCCGACAAGGGCGTGAAAGGTATTTCCGCATTTATCGTAGACATGAAACTGCCGGGCGTCTCCTGCGGCAAGCCGGAGCACAAAATGGGACAGCGCGGCGTACCGGTCTCCGATATCATTCTTGAAGACGTGCGCGTGCCGAAGTCCTGTATGCTCGGCGAGAAGAACATGGGCTTTATCAATGCCATGAAGACATTGAATGTCGGCCGTGTCGGCGTGTCTGCCATGTCCATTGGTATGGCCGGTGAGGCACTGCGTCTTGCTGTGGAGCACACGAAAACGAGAGTGCAGTTCGGCAAACCGCTCTGCAAGAATCAGGCTCTGGCTTTCATGATGGCCGATATGCAGACAAAGCTGGAAGCAGCCCGCAACCTGGTCTACAAGGCAGCCTGGATGATGGACAACGGGCAGGACGCCACAGTGGCGGCTTCCATGGCGAAATATTATGCTGCCGAGACATCTATCGAGATCGTCAACAAGGCGCTGCAGCTGTTCGGCGGCTACGGTTATTCTCAGGAATATGCGATCGAGCGCATCTACCGCGATATCCGCATCTGCTCTATCTATGAGGGATCCAGCCAGGTCCAGCAGATGGTGATCTCCGGACACCTGCTGAAATAAGCCGGACTAAATACTGGTTCTTCAGGCGGTCGGCCGCAGTAATTGAGAACAAGTGATTTACAGCTGCACGGAATCCGGAAACGGATGCCGTGCAGTTTTATTATCTGCAGAACTTGCGGTCAGCAGGAGAGTGGGGTATACTTTTTCTGATATAAATCAGAAAGAGGACTTGACATGATCAACGGAAAAAAAGTTTTATTCTCGGGTATGCAGGCGACCGGCAATCTGACTCTGGGCAATTATCTCGGAGCGCTGCGCAACTGGGTGACTCTGAGCGAAGAATATGAATGCTTTTACAGTGTGGTGGACATGCATTCCATCACTGTACGTCAGGATCCCGCCGAGCTGCGGAAACGTGCGCGTAAACTCCTGATGATCTATATGGCAGCCGGACTGGATCCGGAAAAGAACTGTATCTATTATCAGTCTCATGTTTCCGGCCATGCCGAGCTGGCCTGGATCCTGAACTGCTTCACGTATATGGGCGAACTGAGCCGCATGACGCAGTTCAAGGATAAATCAGCAAAACATGCCGACAACATCAATGCCGGTCTGTTCACCTATCCGGTCCTGATGGCGGCGGATATCCTGCTGTATCAGACAGACGTGGTGCCGGTCGGTGTGGACCAGAAGCAGCATCTGGAGCTGACCCGCGACCTGGCGGAGCGTTTCAACGCAATCTACGGAGATGTATTTGCTGTTCCGGAGCCTTATATTGCCAAGGTCGGCGCCAAGATCATGAGCCTGCAGGATCCCTCCAAAAAAATGTCCAAGTCGGATGAAAATCCGAACGGCAGCATCTATCTGATGGATGATCCCGACACGGTGGCGCGCAAGTGTAAACGGGCCGTGACGGATTCCGAAGGCGTCATCCTGTACCGGGATGAGCAGCCCGGCGTAAAGAATCTGCTGGATATATACTGTGCCTGCACGGGCAGGACTCCGCAGGAAGCGGTGGCGGAATTTGACGGACAGGGATACGGCGTTCTGAAGACGGCGGTAACGGAATCCGTAAACGCGATCCTGTCACCTCTGCAGACACGCGTCTCCGAACTTGAAAAAGAGAAGGCCTATGTTGACTCATGCATTAAAAACAATGCAGAGAAAGCGCAGTATTTTGCCAACAAGACTCTGCGGAAAGTGCAGAAGAAGGTTGGCTTCCCGGAGAGACCAAGATAACTGTGCCCCAAAATGTTTATGAAGAAGCAGGCGGCAGATTGCAGAGAATCAGCAATCTGCCGCCTGCTTTATTTGTATTCCGGGGTCCAGGAGTGATCAAGAACAAAAAACAGAAAGGAAAAACTGCATATCTTCCGGGACCGGTGCCTCAAAGTGCATTGGTTTTTTTGTGATCGGATGTGTGAAATCCAGTTTCCAGGAATGAAGGGCCTGACGCGCAAGACCGTAAGGGAGCGGTACACCGGGCTTCGGAACTTCTTTATCAAACAGCGGAATGATGGAGGGATTGTAGAGTGAATCTCCCAGGAGAGGGTGCCCGATCGCGGCCATGTGGACACGGATCTGATGCGTGCGGCCCGTCTCCAGATGAATTTCCGCGACGGAGTACGCGCCGGTGCCTGGAGAAGCAGGCGGCATGTGTTTCCTCTTCCTCAGACCCGCTTCCGCTCTCGGCTCGAGCAGCGGTACTAAGCTCTGCCTCTGCG
>CACZSZ010000276.1 GCA_902783945.1 uncultured Lachnospiraceae bacterium | reverse complement strand
CGCACATCATTTCAGCAAAAAGAATTTCCGCAAGGAAAAAGTGAAGAACAAACTGGCGCTGCAGAAAGAACTCGGCCTGGAAGTCGATCCGAAAGTGATGATGGTGGGCGTCGTGTCGCGCCTTACAGACCAGAAGGGTTTCGACCTGATCGCCTATATGATGGAAGAGCTTTGTCAGGATGCGATCCAGCTGGTCGTGCTTGGTACCGGTGATCCGAAATATGAGAATATGTTCCGGCATTTTGCGTGGAAATACGACAAAAAGGTCAGCGCCAGCATTTTCTATGCCAATGACCTGTCACACAAGATCTATGCATCCTGTGACGCGTTCCTGATGCCGTCTCTGTTCGAGCCGTGCGGGCTTTCCCAGCTGATGAGCCTCCGCTACGGCACGGTGCCGATCGTCCGTGAGACAGGCGGTCTCCGGGATACGGTGCAGCCGTTCAATGAATACGAAAATACCGGCACAGGCTTTTCCTTTGTCAACTACAATGCCCATGAGATGCTCGGGACGATCCGCTATGCCGAAAGGATCTTCTACGACAAAAAGCGTCAGTGGAATAAGATCGTCGATCATGCCATGGAGCAGGATTTCTCGTGGAGCGCTTCTGCACTGCAGTATCAGGAACTGTATGACTGGCTGATCGGATACTGAAAGGAACAGGGGTGCTGAGAAGTGGCAGGCAGAGCAGTAAAAACAATAGGTGTTATCTTTCTGGCCGGCATTTGTATGCTGGCCGGAGTACCTGTTATGGCAGAATCTGACACAGAGCTGCAGGAAGAAAGTGCGGTTGTTGAAGAGACTTTCCCGGAATCCGGTGAATGCGCTGTGTCGGAGACGGTTGAAAATGTGACAGACATTCCCGCGGATACGGCTGCGGCAGCAGAGCAGGATGCGTTTGCTGACAGTGTCGATGAAGAAGTGTCTCCGGCAGATGAAACAGTCGAAGAGGAGAGTGTACAGGAAGCAGATGAGGCAGATCCGGAAGAAGATCTGCTGAATTCAGAAAAACCGCTCCCGGTCGTGGAGTATAAAACGCATGTGCAGACGTATGGCTGGCAGGAATTTGTCCGTAACGGAGCAATGAGCGGAACCAGCGGAAAAGCAAAGCGGCTGGAAGGGATCCAGATCAGAATTCCGAACAGAGAGGATCTCGGGATAGAATACAGAACCCATGTTCAGAGTATCGGATGGCAGGATTACGTGTCGGATGGTGATCTGGCGGGGACAACCGGTATGGCGAAGCGGCTGGAGGCCATACAGATCCGGCTTACAGGTGAGGCGGCGGCTGATTATGATGTGTATTATTGCGTTCATGTACAGTCTTACGGATGGCTGAACTGGGCAAAAAACGATCAGAAGGCCGGAACAGCCGGTTATGCCAAACGGCTGGAGGGAATCCGCATTCAGATCCTGCCCAAGAACAGTCCGGCTCCGGAATCGGAATCCGGTGCGGTCAGCGCTTTTCTTGATAATACCGGGAACAGTACGGTCAGTGCGAACAAGTATAAGATAATCTACAATACACACGTGCAGACATACGGCTGGCAGGACTGGGTCGGAGACGGTGCAGCAGGAGGCACCAGCGGCGAAGGTAAACGGCTGGAAGGAATGCATATTCTTCTGCAGAATCAGGATGCGGATGGCAGCGTCGAATATCGCACGCATGTGCAGAGCATAGGCTGGCAGGACTGGGTGAAAGATGGTGCCATGGCCGGAACGGCCGGTCAGTCGAAACGACTGGAGGCACTGCAGATCCGGCTGACAGGCGGGATGTCAGATAAGTACGATGTATGGTATCGTACACATGTACAGAACTTTGGCTGGATGGGCTGGGCAAAGAACGGTGAAGAAGCCGGCTCTCAGGGGTATGGCTATCGTATGGAGGCAATCGAGGTAAAACTGCTTCCGAAGGGCAGCGCTGCGCCCGGCAGCACAGAAACTGCTTTTGCCAGGGGAAGAAAAATAGCAGGCAGAATGGTATATGAGACGTCAGCGTCAAAAGGAAAGATGATCGTTCTGGATCCCGGACATGCAATGGGTGTTCCGGGCGGTGTAGAGCCTGTCGCGCCTGGATCGGGAGCAACAAAGCTGAAAGGAACGTACGGCACGTACGGAGGCGCCTCAAGGATGGCAGAGTATGAGCTCGTTCTGCAGGTTGCACTGAAACTGAAAAATGAACTGGTTGCCCGCGG
>CACZSZ010000275.1 GCA_902783945.1 uncultured Lachnospiraceae bacterium | reverse complement strand
GAGATAGCTTTTATGCTATTCCTATGTCATGGTTAGATTATGCAAGTAGAATTGTAGAGATATTAGATATCGATAAGCGCATCGAAGCCACGGAAAAAGCATCTTCAGAGGTGGAATTAGATTTGATTACTAAACTGTTATTGGATGACGACAATCAGAAGTCATTGCGAATTATCAGAAGGGAGAAAGAAGATTCTACTCTTGGTGCTCACCATAAAATGCTTTCTTGTATTGAACATTTTTTGAATCAGTATGCTGATCAATGGGCAGAACAAAAACATCCGAATCATGGAGAAATGTATTATCGGAGTGAACTTAATAAACGGAAAATACTTAAAGCACATGAAAAGGATGTGTAATTGTAGTTCGATTACATATATTTGTTCTTGTATTCTTTGCTGTGTTCAATCAGACATATACACACGCCGTTCGGATCCAGAACAAAGGTCATTCGTCCGACAGTTGTTGTAACAACAGGACCAGTGGTCTGGTAGCCGGCTTCAGAAAGAGGTTTAATCGCTTCGTCCAAGTTATCCACATCTGTTCCGACAGAATACAGGCCTACCGGGAAGTTTTCATTGCAGATAAGTTCCACGGCAGCTCCGCCGTTGCTGTTCATGATGGTGATCTGTCCGCCGTCAGGCGTATCCACATGGTAGCCTTCTGAAAAACCGAGAACGTCGCGGTAAAAGCGGACGGACTCTTCAAGGTCTTTTACGATCATGGTGGTGTACTGGACTTTGATTGTCATAGAGGATTATCTCCTTAGAACCTGGCTCTTAGCTCGATGACTTTCCCGATTATTTGCATCTTGTCCCTGTCCTCTTCTGAGATATAGACGGGAGCAATGGTCGGATTATTGGCAAAAAGAGCAGTGCTTCCCTGATATTTCATCAGCCGTCTGCAGACGGCGTCTTTTCCGCAGAGCGAAACGATCACCAGATCTTCGTTTTCTGCGTCACTTTGCGGCGTGACGATGACGATGTCCCCTTTCAGGATGCGGGGACTCATCGCATCATCCGCAATCTCAAAAGCAAACAGTTCCTTATCTTTTTCCAGATATTTCCGGGAAATCTCTTCCGAGTCCTTGCTCTGGAGACTGGCTACCTTGGCACCGGAGGGGATATTGTCGTAGACTGGCACGGAGTAGACCTGGCCTTCGGATGGGGCAGGGGTCCTCATCGGTGCGTCCAGGCCGCGAAGCCAGTCTAAATTGACGTTGAAGGTCTCTGCAATTTTGATGCAGTTGTTCAGTGTCGGTGCATGCAGAAAACTCATGTACTGCGATACGCTGGATTTCTGTATGCCGGTCCGCTTCGAAAATTCGATCTGGCGGCCGTCGCAGTATGTATCGATAAGGTAGGAGATTCTTTTTACAGACTCCTGTTCTTCCTGATTGAGTTCTCTGATGCGCATAGTGTGCTCCCCTTTTGTTTTTCTGTATTGTAGCAGAGGTTTGAACTTATTTCAATTGTGTATAACGAATTAGTTCAGAAGTTTCAACTTGCCTCTTGACGCGAAAAGTTCATGGGTTTAAACTTTTCATAAAGAATTGAAGGTCCATCAAATGGGAATTAAAGGGAAATAAGGGACTGCAGACCAGTGCAAATGAGTGTTTGCCGGCTCTCACAGAACTGCAAAGGGAGTATTGCACCCAAAATGTTCAAACCTGCGAATTTTTGGAGGAAATCGTGTACGCAACTGTTACTGACGACTTTATCATATCCACAATCTCAGATTATCAGGGGGAGATCCTTCTGATCGAGAAAAAGATCGATAGGGTCCGGGAATCACTGACAGAGGACCGGAGTCTGATCTATGCTGCCTCCCTGCCCGGGATAAACAACAAAGACGACGCGCCGGCTTCTCCTTTTGAGCGCGACCTGCAGATGGTCTACGACCGGTATCAGGGTCTTACGAAGATCCGGACAGAGGACGGGATCGCCTATATCACCGAACTGTTTGAAAGAAAGGACTCCATGGACCGTGTCATGGCGGCCTTTAAGGCCATACCTCAAAACCGGCGGGCGGTGATGGAAGATCTCTATATCAAGCGCGGGAAGAAGCCGCGGAAGGAAGCAATTATAGATACAGCCAGATCCATGTATGTTTCCGAGCGGCAGGTCATGAGGCTGCGCCGCTTTGCCTTAAGCGATATTAAAAAGCTTTACGAGAGCGATCATTCGCTGTTTGAACTGCAGATGATGCTGAAAGACGACGGCCTGAAGGCAGGCCTGATCGGTGTCAGGATTAACGAGGAGGAAAAACCATGCGCTTTGCCCACTGCAGGAAAAATCACCGCATAGCAGGCTTCTGTATCGAGATGCCGTTTGACCTGGTTCATGGAGCGCCGTTCAGAAACCTCTCAGTCGAGGGCTGCTTTTTGTATAGCTGTCTTCTGAATGCACAGACTCTTATCAATGAGACAGATAAAAAGGGATACGGGTTTGTCCTTGTCACGGAGGAGCAGCTGGAGGGGTTGCTGCGCTGCCAAAAGAAGAAGGCGGCGCGTGTTCTGGCGGAACTCTCCGATACTGCCGGCCTGATCTCGGTACAGAAAGCAGCAGGAAAGCATTTGAGGGTGTATGTCAAAAACTTTGAGCGGCCGATCCTTCCGCCGAATGCCAGGCGGAAGTTCGGAATATAGAAACCAACCAGCAGAAAAGAAAAGGAGAGAATCATGGGAAGAGCAGATCCGAAACAAAGACTGTATGGCGGAAACAGAGTGAATGTAAAAAACACCATTACAGGGAGGACAACAGTCTATGAAGAGAATAAAGCAGAAAGTGCTCGCGGTGCTCCTTAGTGCCGCGTGCGCAGCATCGCTTGCCGTACCGGCATTTGCAGACGGCGAGATCCAGGATGCTTCTGTCATGGGAACGGAAAGTGCTGAAGATACACAGGCAGAAGAAAAGCAGGCTGCCGAGACAGAAGCTGAAGAAACTCTTGAAGCAGCAGGAAGTGAAGAGGAAGGCGAGACATACACGCTTTCCATAAAGGAAACGGAACACGGAAACGTGTTCTTTTATGAGGAACCGGAAGAAGTTATGGAAAAGAGTTTTAAAGCAGGTGAGATGGTCTTGCTTGAGGTCCTGCCGGAAGAAGGCTTTGTTCCAAAACGCGTCGCGACAGTTCATGGCAGCGTCATGGAAGCGATTGAGCCAAATGAAGACGGACTCTGGGAGATGGCCATGCCCTCATCCAATGCGAATGTAGAGGCGGAATTTGAAGAGATGCCTTCTGCTGCTGATGGATCAGAGGAAGCCTCTGAAGTTCCTGAAAAAGAAACAGAAGAGGGCCTGACACAAAGTGCAGACGTCAGTCCGGCTGGTGAGGGAGCGTCCGGCGATCCGGCAACGGAGCAGGAAGTCTCTGATCCAGCCGTGCCGGAAGAGCCTGAAAAGGCAGCTGAACAGGCTGAAACAGAAGAAGTAAGCGAACAGGAAGAGAATCCTTCAGAAGAGCCGGAAGAGGAGATGCAGGAGACAAAAACGGGGGATCCGGCTGCGTCAACGCGGATCCTTGTCAAGACGGATGATCCGATACTTCTGGATGAAGAGGCAGTGATCGGCACCATGAATGACGTCTATCTTCTGCAGTATGACACAAAGGAGGAGGCCGGCGATGCACTGGCTGCCTATGAAGAAAAAGCCGAGTTTGCCGCAGAGGATCTGGTCATCTGCGCTGCCGATTACGGAGAGTTTGCCACAGGCGACCCGAATGCGGATATCGTCATGACAGAGGACGAGAATCCCTTTGTGGACGCGGATATTGCGGCACCGGTGGCCGCAAGCAGGCCTTTGATCGCCCTGATCGATACCGGCGTATCCGGCACAAAGGAGGTCTCCGGCTGGTATACGGTCCTCGGGGAGGATATCTATGACGGAAACGGTCACGGAAATGCGATGTTTGACACGATCCGCGGTTTCGATCCGAAAGCGGAAGTCGTCTCCATCAAAGCTCTTGATAACGCTGGTATGGGGACGGTCAGCTCCCTGTATGCCGCGATCCGGATGGCGATCGATATGCAGGTATCTGTCATCAACCTGTCCCTTTCCGCTTACAGCCTGGAAGAAAATGCGGCTATTGCCTTCATCATAAGAGAAGCAGCTGCAAACGGGATCATCGTTGTCGGCGCTGCAGGCAACAACGGCGCAGACGCCGGATCCTACATCCCGGCAAACATTCCGGAAGCAGTGATCGCAGCTGCCTGCAACAAGAACGGGGAGAGACTTCCGTCAAGCAACTACGGAGACACGGTCGATCTGTTTGTAGTGGCCGGGTCAAGCTCCTATGCGGCAGCTACGCTCTCCGGCATCATTTCCGCGACCGGCGGCGTACCGGGCCCAGATGGAATGGCCGTGTTTGCACCGTCCGGTGCCGTGGCTGCAGATGATTACGTCGACGGCCTTTGCTATGACGGGATGAGCGGCAACTTCCATGCAGCCGGTGTGTCGTACACGATCCACAATGAAGGCGGAAGGAGACTGTCAGACCTGATCCCGGGCCTTACGTATGAAAGCCTGAGAAACTGGCTTGGCTCTCATGAAAACGACAACTACTACCTGGGAACTCCGTATCCGGAAAAGATCGTGAACGGTGTTCCGCAGTACATCCTCGGCAGAAGCGGCGACTGTGACAACCGCAACCCGAACGGCGACTGCGGCGAGATCCACGGCAACGACGACTACGCCGGCGTGGCCATGATGAACTGCACAGGTTTTGTCTGGCATGCCCTGTGGAAAGCCTCCGGCCTTTCCTATACAGATGGGATCAACCGAATCCCGGCCTGGGGCGGAATCGGTGCTGGTGCATGG
>CACZSZ010000274.1 GCA_902783945.1 uncultured Lachnospiraceae bacterium | reverse complement strand
TTTTCTCAGACGGATCTGTTCATCAAACCAGCCCATATATTATCCATCCTCACTCGTTCGTGACCAATGCTGCATAAGCGCCGCCTTTAGCATACAATTCCTCATGTGTCCCGCGTTCGATGACTTCTCCCTGATCCAGTACTATGATCTCATCACAGTCACGTATCGTGGAAAGCCTGTGCGCAACGACAATACAGGTAATCCCCCGTTCCGCTACAGCCTTTATGACCTTATATTCTGTCTGGGCATCCAGCGCAGAGGTCGCCTCATCCAGCACAATGATCGTCGGATCCTGTGCAAGGACTCTGGCCAGTTCCATCCGCTGCCGCTGCCCTCCCGATAGATCGGATCCATCTTCTGTCAGCCGGCATTCATATCCCCCCTCACGCTGCATGATATCATCGTGGATCTGGGCATCGCGGGCCGCAAGAATCACTTCAAAATCCTCTATCGTGTCATCCCACAGCCGGATATTCTGACTGATCGTATCCTCAAACAGAGTAATATCCTGATCAACAACAGCCAGTGAACTCGTAAATACGCTTCTGTCAATTTCCCGTATCGGCTTACCGTCAAACAGGATTTCCCCCGACCAGGGCTCATACAGGCCGGATATCAGTTTGGCCAGTGTGGATTTACCGCATCCGGACGCTCCGACAAATGCCACTTTGCTTCCCGGTTTGATGTGCATACTGAAATCGCGGATCAGCGGCGGTCTCAGTTTTGCATATCCGAAACTGATATTGCGGATCTCTATCTCTCCTCTCAGTTTTTTGTATTCTTTTTCATCGCTGAGGGACTCTTCGCGCACAGCCGGCGCGTCAGGATATTCCATGACATCCTCGATCCGCTCCATATCCGTCCGCATCTCCTGGATCGTCTGCCCGGCACTGATGAGACTTGCGGCAGGACTCATAAAAGAATTCAGAAAACTCTGGAACGCCATGATCATACCGACTGTGAACTGTCCTCTGATCGTCAGATATACTCCAAGCGTCATGATGATGGTACTGGAAGCCTCCGCCAGGATCACCGGAACGAGTCCGTAAGTCGCGTTCAGCCTGTCATAGTTTATCTTCTGTTTGTTTACTGCTGCCTGCAGACCGGCCCAGTTCCGGAAAAACCCGCTCTCCGAACCGCTGCACTTGATCGTTTCGATCATCTGCATACCCGTCATAGTCATGCTGGAAAGACGGCCTGTATCACGCTGCTGTACCCGCGTGATATTGACACGTTTCCCGGAGACCACTATGGAGTTGAACAGATTGCAGACCAAACTGATCAGTCCGACCATGGTCAGCAGCGGACTCTGCTGCAGCATGACGGCAAGATAGATGACCATCATGCATGAATTCAGAAGAAGCGGTGCAAAAGTATTCACCAGTGATCCGGCGATCACAGCGTTTGTATTCTGGCGCTGCAGAAGATCCCCGCTCATCCGCTGCGAAAAGAAATCCATCGGAAGACGCAGCAGTTTCCACATAAATGTCATGTTTCCGACGATCGCCAGTTTTCCCTGTATGCGCAGAGAATAGATCGCCTGGACCCAGGAAACGGACAGCTGGATAACGGCAAGTACGAAAAGAATAATAAGAAACGGCATGATCCATTCCGGATTCTGTCCTGTCAGCAGCCTGTCGATAAACACACGGCTCATGGCAGGATTGATCAGACCGAAAATCGCCGCGATCACAGACAGGATCATCATAAAAATCAAAAGTCCTTTTGCACCTGTCAGCCTCTTTTTTACGAATTCCAGAGTGCTCTTTCGACTCCCTGCGGGAACGAAACTGTCACCGGGCGCGAACATGAGAAAAACACCTGTAAATCCCTCGTCAAAAGCTTTCTCCGATATTGTGATCTTGCCGCGGGCCGGATCATTGATATAAACTTTTCCATTGCGGAATCCGTCCAGCACTACAAAATGATTGAATTCCCAGTGCACAATACAGGGAAATGAAGCATATTTTTTCAAATCTTCCGGCTCTGCTTTATAGGCATCCGCCTCCAGGCCGTAGTTCCTTGCTGCCATAAGGATATTGCGCGCATTGGAACCGTCACGGGAAACCCCGCAGTCGGACCTCACCTGTTCCAGCGGGACCCATTTTCCGTAATAGGCCAGGATCATCGCAAGACAGGCCGCTCCGCACTCCAGTGCTTCCAGCTGCATGACTACAGGGACACGTGCCACTTTACCCTGAAGCGGTTTATTCACTTTTCTGTTCTGTTCCGTCATCTAGAACTGCTCCATGTAGTCAGTTATTCCTGATATTCTTTGAGAAAAGAAGTTTGATCGGCTTCAGAGTCTCTGTTGTGACTTCAGCTTGATAAAAGCCATCTTTCAGCTTTGTGTCACAAGTGAGTTCCAGCACATTTTTCCCCGCTTTCAGGTAACCTGTTTCATATAACTGCGGGGCGTCATCCGTATCCATCGTGATCGTTTTCGCATCACTCACAGATGCTTCCATCTCCTGATCGCCGACTGAGACGGCAACTGTATCGTCAGCATTCTTCATATCTTCCTGCAGCACATAGACATGCAGCACACCATTTTCTGCCTGGACCGGTACAGTTATCGTCGTTCCGATGTTTCCGACCACACCCCAGATCAGAAAACCTGCCATCAGCACAACAATACCTATTAAAATAAGCCAGATCCCCGGTCCGGTCACTCGAAGATAATCCATAAGCTGTTCCGGAGCTGACAATTGATCTATCGATTTTTCCCGGAATATCTGTTTATCCTGATCTTTCATCTGCGCTGTTCCTTATTTCAATATTTTATATCAAAGATATGCTGATCCGTACACATCAGACTTTTTGGTGCATACATAGTCAGCATATCATAAATCCTGTGATTATTCCATTATCACATTATATAACATACATTTGCATCTATCCGAGCGCCTGTGAAGACTCCAGCTCTGCATACAGTCCGCCTTTGCTCAGCAATTCCTCTCTTGTTCCCTGTTCGGCTATATGCTGTTCTTCCACTACGGCGATCCTGTCTGCATTGCGCACGGTGGAGAGCCGGTGGGCAATGACCAGACAGGTCTTCCCCTGCGCCAGCCTCTCCAGGCAGGACTGGATCTTTACTTCTGTGACCGAGTCCAGAGCGGATGTCGCCTCGTCCAGAATCAGGATCGGCGGATTCTTCAGGAATACCCGCGCGATAGAGATCCGCTGCTTCTGCCCGCCGGAAAGCATCACACCGCGCTCGCCCACAATTGTCTGGTATTTTTCCGGCATCTGCATGATCTCATCATGGATCTGAGCCAGCCTGGCCGCTCTTATCACTTCTTCATCCGACGCATCGGGGTACCCGTATCGGATATTTTCCATTACTGTAGCGGCGAAAAGAAACACATCCTGCTGGATAATACCGATATTTCTGCGCAGACTTTCCTGGGTCACCGCGCGGACATCCTTTCCATCTATTAGGACCCGCCCTTCCGAGACGTCATAAAACCTCGGGATCAGATGACACATCGTCGTCTTACCGCTTCCGGAAGACCCGACCAGCGCAAAGGTCTCGCCGGGCCGGATCCTCATATTAATATCTCTGAGAACCTCTGTCCCGTCTTCATAAGAAAAGCTGACATGATCAAAAACAATATTCCCCTGTACCTGTTCAAAGACCGCCGCATCGGGAGCATCCTCGATCTCCGGACTCGTGCGCATCAGTTCCAGAAAACGTTCAAATCCTGCCATGCCCTGCGTGTAAATCTCCATAAACTGCATCATTTTCCGGACAGGTGCAGTAAATGTGGAGATATACAGAGCAAATGTGATCAGGTCAACATAATCCATCTCTCCACGCATGATCAGAAAACCTCCGCAGGCGATCACGGCGACCTGCATCAGTCCGACAGTTGCCTCTGTGCCAGCCATGAACCTTCCCATGGCACGGTAATACCCGACTTTACTGTCCTTAAACGATTCATTGGCTGCTTGAAACTTTCTGTTTTCCGCTTCCTCGTTTGCAAAAGCCTTTGCCGTACGAATTCCGGAAATGCCGCTTTCTATCGCCGCATTGATCTCCCCGGTTTTCTTCTTTACTTCATAGTTTGCTTTCTGCATGGCCATACGCTGCCGGGCTCCGAAAACCAGACACAGCGGCAGCAGGATCAGCAGCACAAGTGAAAGTTTCCAGTTGATGAACATCAGCACTGCAAACGCACCTATGATCGTTACACCGCATGTCAGCAGATTTTCGGGCCCGTGATGCGCCAGTTCCACGATCTCAAACAGATCATTCGTCACCCGTCCCAGCAAAACACCGGTGCGGTTGTGATCAAAAAAGCTGTACGACATCTCCTGCATATGACTAAACACATCACGGCGCATGTCCGCTTCCACAAGCGTACCCATGCGGTGGCCGACGACTGTTACATAATACTGGCATAATGCCCGCAGCAGATATGCTGCCAGCAAAATTGCCATAACCACAAAAAATGCTCTGAAAAGCTGCTCTGGCAGCAATTTCTGCATAGCCCTGCGGGAAACCATCGGAAAAAGCAGATCGACAAGTGCGATCGTCAGTGAAAGTATCATGTCGACCGCAAAAGCTTTTCCGTGCGGACGGATATAAGAGGCAAAAACATGATAAGGATTTCGGCTGTAATCTATACTGGTTTCTTTCATTCTATGATCAGCTTTCAAATTGTCAGTTTCATAAGAACACACACTGCAAACGAGTTTATTATAGCATTTGGCGGAAGGAGCTTAAAGATAGGTCTGTTGCATTAAAGGCCCTAAAAAGAGAGATCCGGCTGTTAGGCCGGATTTCTCTCAATCAGTTTCCAGTTGTGCTGAAAGTCTCCGTTATCTGACTTTTACGGCTGTGCCGTACACAAGTATCTCGGCTGCTCCCTGCATGATCGATGAAGTTGTATACCGCACACCGATTATGGCGTCAGCTCCCATGGAAGCTGCTTCTGATGCCATACGCTCCGTGGCAATACTTCTGGCATTTGCCATCATTTCATTATATTTTTTCAGTTCACCTCCTACCAGTGTCTTAAAACTTGCACCGATATCTTTGATAACATTGACTGTCTGCACAGTATGTCCTTTTACCATGCCAAGAATTTCAACTTCTCTTCCCGGAATACTTTCTGTTGTTGTGATCAGCATTTTTTTACCTCCTCAGCTTTTCAAACACTTCAAAAGCAATTATATGATATAGCCATCAAAAGTCAATTACGCACGTTTCCTTCTATACCAGAGATATGCAGCCAGACCTGCCGCTGCGGCGAGTAGGACTGCCCAGTATATGAATCCCGATGAATCTCCGGTATTGGCTGCACGCGGGTTTTTCGCACCGTTCGGCGAATTCACAGTAAGTTTAAGATCAACAAGACCGTCATCAAAGTTTACTCTGACAGTATGATCGCCCGGAGCAAGTCTTTCCAGTAAGGAAGGCTGCAGCGTAATAATGACGCTTCCCGGCTTTGCCGTAAAATCAGTACCGCTGACAAGGGCGTTTCCATCGATCTGAACACCCTTGAAATGACTGAATGAGTCTGCGTCGTTCCCGTTCCTCTTTACAGTAAAGGTCATCCCGCCGCCGGTTCCTTTTGTCCAGGCAAGTGCTGCGCCTTCTGTCGGTGTATATTCAACAGGTACCAGCGGGTCTTTTCCTTTCCATTTTGCAAATAGAACAGTATTGTATTTTACCGGCTGCGTAAAGTCATAAGGTGTCTTGAAAGAAGCATCCGTATACCAGCCGTCAAACACAACTCCGTTCTTTACAGGATCAGCCGGTCTGGACACGGTTTTTCCATCCTCTACCGTCTGTGGAGAAATAGCAGACCCTCCGTTTGTATAAAACGTGACCAGATGTGTCGGCGCCTTCTCCTTTTCCTTTTTCACAGAAGCAAACTGAGGCGTATACGTCTTTGTAGTGCCTTCTGCCCGGCCGCTGTCCCAGCCGGCAAAGACATACCGGTAGTTTTCATCTTCCGCTTTTACCGGAATCTTATCGGTAGTAGGTTCTGCATTTCCTTTCCAGAAGCTCTTGCTGTCCAGTACTGAGCCGTCGCCGTTTTTCCAGACCACTGTGAGCATTACAGGTAATATCGTCGGTGTCGGTGTCGCAGTCGGCGTTGGCGTCGGTGTCGCGGTCGGCGTTGGTGTCGCGGTCGGTGTTGGTGTCGCGGTCGGCGTCGGTGTCGGTGTTGCGGTCGGCGTCGGAGTCGGCGTCGGTGTCGGTGTTGCGGTCGGCGTCGGTGTTGGTGTCGGTGTTGGCGTTGGCGTCGGTTTCGGTATCGGGTCATACTGCGCCGTATAAGTC
>CACZSZ010000273.1 GCA_902783945.1 uncultured Lachnospiraceae bacterium | reverse complement strand
AGTGCCAAAGTACTGCATCTTGGACTGAATGCTGAATTCTCCCTCTACTGTCGGAGACTCGGGCGCACCGGTTGAGGAACAAAACTCTCTGCGCAGATCCCAATACGAACCATTCCGGTAAAACACACCGACCATATGCGTCGTCACATTCGTCATGATAAGCCATTTTGTGGAACTGTCATAGGTCTGGGCAAGGGAGATCATATCATCCCGAGCCTTCTCATTCTCTTTGAACTCCTTTATTTCTACTGATTCTTCCGTCCCTGCAATGACAGATGCCGCAGTTATTCCTATACAAAACCCTGAAGCGGTGTCGGATTCTTCCGCTCCATACACGGGAACAATGGCTGTCATAAGAACAGCCGCAGTCAGCACTGCCGCAGCAGATAATAATGTGTGACGTTTCATGAACCTTCTCCGCTACTGATACTCTTCGTCATCATGTCAATGATACACTACCACTTTCGTTCCTGACGGAATGTTGTCGTAGATCCATTTTGCATCCTCCAGCTGCATCCGTACACAGCCGTGAGAAATCGCCATACCGAGCCTGCCGTCCTGTACGGTGTACGGCCCGTCGGCAACATTATACAAAACAGAATGGAACAGATAGTCGCCGTAGAACTGTGTCGCATACCAGCAGCGGTAGGTCCAGTCTCCAAAATACAGAATCTTTGCCTGTACTATAAACTCTCCTTCCACCGTCGGCGTCCACGGAGCCCCGGTAGATGTCAGATATTCTTTGTACAGCACCCAGGCAGAACCATTCCAGTGAAATACACCTACGATATGTGTCGTAACATTCGTAAGGATCAGCCAGTCTGTGGCACTGTAGAAATTCTGCGCCCTGTTGAACATTTCGTTCTGGGCGGGAGTTCGTGTGTATAATGTATCATCAGTACTGCCCGGCGCCTCATTTCCTTTCGGAACAAGCCGGATCTGAATACCTTCCAGGCGGTAGGCCAACCCTTCACTGCCGCAGGCTTCTCCATTTTTTGCCCATCCTGTCCATCCATATTGCTGAACATGAGTCCTGTAATATACATCATAGTATTCTGCAATTTCACCTTCCAGTGAGATCTCGATTGCTTCGAGCCGTTTACTCTGTCCCGATGTCCCACTCATGGCATCATCCTGCACATAGGATGGTTCCCAACCGTATGTCTGAATATGCGTGCGGTATTTCACGGAACCGGATACACTGCTGTTGCCGAGCCGGATCCGGATCCCTTCCAGACGCTTACTCTGTCCTGTCGTACCGGAAACAGAACCGTCCGCTGCATATTCCTGCCAGCCATAGGTCTGCACATGAGTCTGGTATTCAACAGAAGCATACAAAGATGGGATCGTACGTGTGCCGACAGGAGCCGGAGCGGCTTCTCCTTTTTTCTGAACGAGGATCTTTATTCCTTCCAGACGTTTGGCACACCCGGAAGTTCCGGCCATTTCATCATTCTTTGCCCACCCAAGCCATCCGAATGACTGTACATGGACACAGTAATAGATATCATAGTCATCTGCCAGTTCACCTGTCAGACGGATATTGACCGCTTCCAGACGTTTTGATTCTCCCGACGTTCCGGCCATGGCATCATCTTTCACATAATCCTGCCAGCCATAGGTCTGTACATGGGTGCGGTATTCCACCCCCAGTCCTTCGACTCCGTCAATTTTGATACGGATCCCTTCCAGACGTTTGCTCTCTCCGCTTGTTCCGGACATTTCCCCGTCTTTTACATAATCCTGCCAGCCATAGGTCTGTACATGCGTCTGATAATAAACAGAAGGTGTACCGGGATCTGTAAGCAATTCTTCTTCCGCTTCAGTTTCTTCTGCTTCAGCTTCTTCCGCTTCAGGTTCTTCCGCTTCCATCAATTCCGGATCGGTTTCTTCCGTCTCAGCTTCTCCCGCTTCAGGTTCTTTTGTTTCTGCTTCTGCGGCTTCAGTTCCTTCTGTTTCTCCCGCTTCAGGTTCTTCTGTCCCGACTTCTTCTGCTTCTGTTTCTTCTGCTTCGGTTTCTTCTGCTTCGGTTTCTTCCGCTTCAGTTTCTTTTGCTGCGTTTTCTTCCGGCCCCGTCTCATCAGTATCTGTGACATCGGATATCCCTGATATCATCCCGGAATCTGTTCCCGGGGATTCTTCTATAGAAACCATATCTTCCGCAGCATATACGGGCATGGCAGCCACGCCCAGCATGGCTGCCAATAAGATTGCCAGAATAGATTTTCTGCCGATTCTTTTCATTTTGAGTCTCCTGTATGTATTTCGGAATGGCTCTTTACTGTGCGTTGATATAACTGACCAGTCCGCCTGCACCGATGATCTTCTGCATAAACGGAGGAAAAGCCTGTCCTTTGTAGCTGGTTCCTTTGGTGAGGTTTTCCACCGTTCCGCTGTCGAAATCCACGCGAACTTCGTCGCCTGACTCAATCTCACGTGCTGCTTCCGGACATTCCATGATAGGCAGTCCGATATTGATTGCATTTCTGTAGAAAATCCTGGCAAATGTCTCTGCGATCACACAGCTGACGCCGCTTGCCTTGATGGCGATCGGCGCATGTTCACGGGAAGAACCGCAGCCAAAGTTTTTATTTGCCACGATAATATCCCCCGCCTGTACATTTTTGACAAATTCCCTGTCAATATCTTCCATGCAATGAGTCGCAAGATCCGCCGGATCCGAGGAATTCAGATACCGCGCGGGAATAATGACGTCTGTGTCGATATTGTCTCCGTATTTGAATACATGTCCCTGTGCCTGCATCCTGTTATCCTCCTTACAGTCCGAGTGCGTCCGGCGCACTGATCTTACCTGTGACAGCACTGGCCGCGGCGACAGCCGGACTCGCCAGATAAATCTCCGAATCTACATGACCCATACGGCCGACAAAATTGCGGTTTGTAGTGGATACACAGCGTTCTCCCGCTGCCAGGATCCCCATATAACCGCCAAGACACGGACCGCAGGTCGGCGTGCTTACGACGGCACCTGCTTCAATAAAGATTTCGAGAAGGCCTTCTCTCATGGACTTCAGGTAAATCTCCTGAGTAGCCGGGATAACAATACACCGCAGACCTTCAGCCACTTTACGGCCTTTCAGTATTTCCGCTGCCTGACGCATATCCTGGATCCGACCGTTTGTACAGGATCCGATTACGACCTGATCGATCGCAATTTCTCCGGCATCTCTGACCGTTTTTGTGTTCTCGGGAAGATGCGGGAAAGAGACGGTAGGTTCCAGGGCCGAAAGATCGATCACGATTTCTTTTTCATACACGGCATCACTGTCTGCCTCATATACAGTGAAAGGCTTCGTACCATGTTCTTTGAGATAGGCGATCGTCTGGTCATCGACCGGGAAAATGCCGTTCTTTCCGCCGGCTTCGATAGCCATATTGGCAATCGTCAGGCGATCGTCCATAGAAAGCGAAGCAACACCCTCACCTGTAAATTCCATGGACTGATAAAGCGCACCATCAACACCGATCAGCCCGATCAGATGCAGGATCACATCTTTCCCGCTCACCCATTTGGGAAGCTTGCCATTAAGGACGATTTTCATGGCGGAGGGAACTTTAAACCACGCTTTTCCTGTCGCCATGCCGGCTGCCATATCCGTGCTTCCCACGCCTGTTGAGAATGCGCCAAGCGCACCGTAAGTACATGTGTGGGAATCTGCTCCGATCACGACATCGCCGGCTGTAACCAGTCCTTTTTCCGGCAGCAGCGCATGCTCAATACCCATCTGTCCTACATCATAATAGTGTGTGATATCAAACTTTTTCGAAAACTCACGCACTTCCTTGCAGTGCTCCGCGGATTTTATATCTTTATTCGGAATAAAGTGATCCATCACCAGTGCGATCTTATCTTTGTCAAAGACCTGCTGTTTTGTAAAACGGTCCATCTCATGGATCGCCACCGGTGTCGTGATGTCATTTCCGAGTACAAGATCCAGTTTTGCCTCGATCAGCTGCCCGGCCTCCACTTCGGGAAGCCCTGCCGCATGTGCCAGGATCTTCTGTGTCATTGTCATGCCCATTGCCTGCATCCTCCATACGTATTTACTTCTAAAAAGACTTGCAACGCCGTTCCTTATTGGAAGGGCTCCTTGTCTGTTCTGTGGACCAGGACCTCGTCGATCACGGCATCTGTCATTCTGTGTTCAAGATAAAACGCGGCAATATCCGCAATATCTTCCGGCAGAGTCATGCCGTCTGCTGTCAGTTCCGGTCTCAGCATGCGGATCAGGTCCGTATAAACACCGCCCGGACTGATCGCGTGAACACGGATCCCATCCCTGTACACTTCATTTGCCAATGATTTGGAAAATCCGAGCAGCGCATGCTTACTCGCCGCATAGATACTCTGTGACGGATATCCCTTGTGCGCCACGACAGAACAGATATTGATTATTGTCGCACATTTTGACTCACGAAGCAAGGGGAGTGCCTTCTGACAGAGAAATACCGGTGCTTTCACATTTGTGCGCATCACGCTGTCATATTCCTCTTCTGTGACTGTTTCCACCGGACCTGTCTGACCGACTCCGGCATTATTTACCAGAATATCCAGACCGCCGAAATTCTGCTCTGCACTGTTGAGCAGAGCATCGGCATATGCGGACTCCTCAAGATCTCCTGCACAGACAACTGCATTTCCTCCTGCTTCCCTGACCATTTCCGCCGTCTTCTGCAGTTCTTCTTCCCTCCGGCCGCCCAACACGATCCGGATACCGTATTCACCAAATTTTACAGCGATTGCTCGTCCTATACCTGTCGAAGCACCTGTCACGATTGCGGATGCGCCTTTCAAGAAATCAATATTCT
The DNA here is from genome assembly GCA_902783945.1 of uncultured Lachnospiraceae bacterium. Classification (GTDB taxonomy): domain Bacteria; phylum Bacillota; class Clostridia; order Lachnospirales; family Lachnospiraceae; genus Bilifractor. The sequence continues at coordinate 1,636 of CACZSZ010000273.1, read as the reverse complement.
TCATTTCCTCTTCCTCTCAAAAACGTTTACTCCTGCCTGCAAGCTCAAACTTCCTGTCTTTCGTCCGTAACGAAGCCGCTAGCAAAGAAAGCAAACGATCACAAACAAATAAGAGCACAAGATCCCGGCAAAGAATCTGCCTTTTAGGGTTTTATATTTTCCTAAGCAGATACGAAAACGGCGATTCCAGTATTATTTACCGGAACCGCCGTGTACTGCTCTCTTTAATCCGGCCAGTCAGCATCTCTTTTTGCCGGTTTGTCTTTATATCAGAATTTTCCTTCTTTCGCAGCCTGCTCGACGGAGACGGCAACAGCAACGGTCATACCGACCATCGGATTGTTGCCGGCACCGATCAGGCCCATCATCTCGACGTGAGCCGGAACGGAGGAAGAACCGGCGAACTGAGCATCACTGTGCATACGGCCAAGTGTATCGGTCATGCCATAGGAAGCGGGACCGGCAGCCATATTGTCCGGATGCAGCGTACGGCCTGTGCCGCCGCCCGATGCCACTGAGAAATATTTCTTGCCGGCATCGACACGTTCTTTTTTGTATGTGCCTGCCACCGGGTGCTGGAAACGGGTCGGGTTGGTGGAATTGCCGGTGATAGAGACATCGACGTTTTCTTTCCACATGATCGCCACACCTTCCTGCACGTCATTGGCGCCATAGCAGTTGACTTTGGCGCGCGGGCTCTCCGGATCTTTGGAGTAGCATTTACGGAAAACTTCTTCCACTTCGCCTGTCTTATAATCAAATTTTGTCTCCACATAGGTGAAGCCGTTGATACGGGAGATAATCTGTGCAGCATCCTTACCCAGACCGTTCAGGATAACACGGAGCGGTTTCTGGCGGACTTTGTTGGCCTTCTCGGCGATACCGATCGCACCTTCCGCAGCAGCAAAGGATTCATGGCCTGCGAGGAATGCGAAACACTCGGTGTCCTCTTCCAGCAGCATTTTGCCAAGGTTGCCGTGACCCAGTCCGACTTTCCGGCGGTCAGCAACAGAACCGGGGATACAGAAAGACTGCAGGCCTTCGCCGATCGCAGCGGCAGCCTCAGAAGCTTTGCGGCAGCCTTTTTTGATCGCGATGGCAGCGCCTACCGTGTAGGCCCACTTGGCGTTTTCGAAGCAGATCGGCTGAATGCCTTCGATCTGATGATAGACATCGAGACCGGCGGCTTTTGTGATCTCCGCACACTCTTCGATGGAACCGATCCCATACTCGGCAAGTTTTGCCAGGATCTGTTTTTCTCTTCTCTCGTACGATTCAAATAATGCCATCTTCTGCGTCCTCCTCTCTTACTCTCTTCTGGGATCGATGCAGCGGACCGCATCAGCTACACGGCCGTACTGGCCTTTCGCTTTCTCATATGCTGTGTTGGCGTCGTCACCGGCTTTGATGAAGTCCATCATCTTGCCGAAGTTCACAAATTTGTATCCGATGATCTCGTCGTCTTCGTCCAGAGCCAGATCCGTCACATAGCCGTCCGTCATCTCCAGATAACGAGGACCTTTGGCCACTGTGCCGTACATGGTACCGATCTGGGAACGGTTGCCTTTTCCGAGATCTTCGAGACCGGCGCCGATCTGCAGTCCGTCCTCGGAGAACGCACTCTGTGAACGTCCGT
>CACZSZ010000272.1 GCA_902783945.1 uncultured Lachnospiraceae bacterium | reverse complement strand
CGCAGAGGGCGGGATTCGAACCCGCGCACCGGGAACCGGCCTAAAGCATTTCGAGTGCCTCCTCTTGGACCACTTGAGTACCTCTGCTTATCGTGGTTTTTATCTCTGAACCTGATATCGCACTTCGGAAAATGGAGAGAAATCAGGAGAGAAATCAACCATATTCAATTACAGATAATAGCCGAAACGGCCAGTAAAATCAATAGCTGCAGGAGGCAGGGCTTCCAAAAAGAGAGTCGCATTTCGAGTGCCTCCTCTTGGACCACTTGAGTACCTCTGCACTTTGCCGTCTGCTTTTCCTGTTCCGGGTATCCGGGAAGGGAAGATCAGCGGCATCCGGCTAACATTGTATCAGAGTGCGGCGCTGCTTTCAAGAGAAAACCGGAATCTGTGCGGTGGAAAGCGGATGGTCCGATATATTGTGGTTTTTTTGTGATTTTACCCAAAATATTCATTTTTAATTTACAAAATCAGGAAAGTTGTTCCCTTGATGCGTTATAGAAAATGTGATAATATGTTAAAAGATTGAAACAAATGATTTATAATTACTTGGGAGAGTAATCTATGAATAGATTTAAAAAGCTGGCCGCACCGGGCCTGGCTGTCATTATGGCGGCCTGCCTGGTTATGCCTGTACTGGCATCGGACGAAGAAATTGAAAATGCCCAGTCCGAAATGGAGACTACTCAGGATAATCTGGATGAAGTCAGAAATACGATCGATGACCTGGAAGTAAAGAAAGAAGAACTGACAGGTGAAATCGATGAACTGCAGGGCAAGCTGGTCCGGACGATCTCCGGGATCAAGACCCTGAACAGTGAAGTGGATGATCTGACTCTGCAGATGGAACGGACGACAGCGGACCTTGTCATTGCGGAAGAAGATAAAAACGTACAGTATGAGGCCATGAAAAAACGGATCCAGTATCTGTACGAAACCGGCGGCGAGTCCGGATGGGCCACGGTGTTCCTTGGCGGCGGCAACCTGTCCGATATGCTTGACAAGGCGGAATATACTCAGCAGATGTACAATTACGACCGGAGTCAGCTCGAAGAGTATCTGGCCATAATCGAGACGGTCGAAGCACTGCAGACAAAACAGTATGAAGATAAATCTGCTCTGGAAACGCGTAAGCATGAGCAGGAGGAAGCGCAGGAATGGCTGCAGAGTCTGCTCACAGAGGCAGAGTCAAAGTATGATGATTATGACGCCCGGATCGCGGAAGCTTACGAGCTTGCCGATGAGTATCAGGCACTGATCAAGGAACAGAATGAAGCGATCGAGCAGCTGATAGCCGCACAGGCGGCCATGGGTATTTCTGAAGAAGAAGCTGCCTATGTGGCCCAGCAGATCGTGGACTCCTATTACGCCAACGGAGGCGATACCGGAGCTGGAACAGAGGTCTATGCACCTGTACAGCAACAGCAGGCTGTGGCAGGAACAGCTGTGGAAACAGCCGACGCGGGCAATGCAGGTACCGTTGATTATACGAGATCAGCAGCCAACTATACACAGGGTAATGCGATCTCGCAGTCATCCAACACCAGTTCAAGGGGACAGGCGATCCTGGCATATGCGCAGCAGTTCCTTGGCAATCCGTATGTGTATGGAGGCAACAGCCTGACAGACGGTGTGGACTGCTCCGGGTTCGTACAGCAGGTCATGGCGAATTTCGGTATATCGACACAGCGTACCTCCTGGGGCCAGGAGACAGACGGAACAGCGGTTTCCTACAACGATGTGCAGGTCGGCGACCTGATCATCTACGATGGTCATTCCGCCATCTATGCCGGAAACAACCAGGTGATCAACGCTATCGACGAAGCGCACGGAATCGGATACTCTGAAGTAAACAGCGGAGAAATCGTTGCGATCCGCAGACTGGTTGAGGAAGATGCTTCGGCAGGCGCGGAAACATACAGCGATATGAGCACGGAATCTTATACGGAGCCGGTTTATGAAGACGCAAGTACATATAATGCCGGATCTTACACGGATACATCTTCTGCTGTATAACAAAATCATGGTTTAAAGAACAGACATATCTGTGACCCGGTCATGGTACCGGGTCATTTTTGTTATTCAGCTGCTGCCAGTATGCGGACGGACAGCGGCGGCAGAGCAGGACACAGGAGGAATCAGTATGAATATACCGGCAGCAGAACCCGGACAGATGAAAAGAAGAGCCGGCGGCAGCAGGATACCGGTGCTGCGCGGAGAAAGAGTACCGCATCTGGCATTTCCGTCGCTGGACAAAACAGGATTTGTCAGACATGCTTTTACGACACGGGCAGGCGGCGTCAGTACAGGAGTCTGTGCCACGTTGAATCTCAGTTTTTCACGGGGCGATAAGGAAGATGCCGTGCGTGAGAATTTCCGGCGTGTGGCAGAAGAGCTGGGTGTGCCGGCAGAGCGGTTTGTCTTTACGGATCAGACCCATACGGCAAATGTGCGTGTTGTGACGGAAGCAGATGCGGGAAAAGGGCTGACAAGGCCGAAAGATTACAGGGATACAGACGGGCTGGTGACCAATGTGCCGGAGATCGTTCTGTCTGCATTTACAGCAGATTGTGTACCGGTATTTCTTGCAGATCCGGTGCACCGGGCGATCGGTCTGGTCCACTCCGGATGGCGGGGAACGGCCGGCCGCATTTCAGAAAAGGCACTCCGCATTATGGCGGAACAATATGGAACAGACCCGGCGGACGTAGTCGCCGCTGTCGCGCCTTCCATCTGCCAGGATTGCTATGAGATCAGCCGGGATGTGGCGGAAGTGTTCGGAAAAGAGTTTGCGGGACACGAGGAGGAGATCCTTACTTCTCCGCTTCAGAAAAGCGGAACGGATGATCCTGTGACAAAGTATCTTGCTTCCGGTCATCCGGATGATAAATTCCATCTCGATCTCTGGGAGACAAACAGGATCGTTCTGGAAGAAGCAGGGGTTCTGCCGTCACATATTGCCGTGACAGATATCTGTACCTGCTGTAATCCTGATCTGCTGTTTTCGCACCGTGCTTCGCACGGGAAGCGGGGCAATCTCGGGGCATTCCTGATGATCGTGTAGTTCCGGGGCAGTTGATCAATAAAGCGAAGCCGCCCCTTGTATATATGTCCGCTATGCGTTGACAACGGTCTTCCGGGCTGACTGCCAACTCCGACTAGGGATCCGGAATATTCTCCGAACGATGTGTTCATATTCCGGATCCCAAGTCTGCGTAGGCAGTGGATCCCGCAAGTACCTAAAAACGTCAACAATGCATAGCTTGACATATATACAAGGGGCGGCTTCACATGCACATATCGATAATCAATGTTGATTATTCTGACAGAAACAGAATTACAGCTGATGGGCCGCATGTTTTTGCGAGCGCGCATTCTGAAAGGAACGGAGCTGAGATCTACTGCTTATGCAGACTTAGTGCCCGGGATCTGAATTAATCATTCATGAATATGCCGGGCACTTAGTCGGAGTTAACCGTCAGCT
>CACZSZ010000271.1 GCA_902783945.1 uncultured Lachnospiraceae bacterium | reverse complement strand
TCAGCTGCTTCGAGCGCTGCAAGAACATCAGCATCTACCAGCGCTTTCTGTGCATCTGTTAGTGCATTATACGCTGCTCTCGCTGCCTCCACAGCCGCCTTGTCTTCCAGTGTCAGTTCGGCTGCAGGCTTCAGATCGTTGATGACAGTAGCGGCTTCATCTGCTGCGGCCTGGTCATCAACTTCCTCAGGTGTGTATTCCACAGTCACGTCAAACGCTGCATTTTGATGGTCATATCCATAAGCTATAAGATAATATGTCTTATTTGCCTGAAGTGAGACAGCAAACTTAAAGTTACTTTCACCAGCATCATCATCATTACAGGCTATACGCGTACCGTTCTCATCAGTCAGTTCACCATAAGGATCACCGGAAGTTTTTTCTGAATAGAATGTATAGGTACCGGATACTGCAGGAACGAACTTAAATATTGCTTCTTCTCCCTCCGCAGCATCAACAGTCCTTGTTTCTCCAACACTGATATCCTGCGCTGTACTGTAATCCGTCGCGTAAACATCGAAGAATGCTTTCTTTGAAGCATATGCATCCGAAACAATGCACCGGTATTCTTTTACGTCATCTGATACCGGAATTGTCAAGGTGCTTTCCGTTTCACCATCAAGCACAACGTAGGCTTCTTTTGCCGTATCGTAATACTCCCACTGATATGTGAGCGGAGGACAATTAGTAGATGCATCAACGGAAAGCGTAACCTCACGGCCCTCAGCAGCTCTTACCGTGGTGTCATTCTCTTTGATCGAAAGGCCTGACGTTCCATAGACCCAGAACGAGCGTTCATCCGATTTATCTCCCTGCATGGCCGTGCATCTGTAACGCAGCTCGCCAGCTTCAACATTGATGGTTACTGTCTTTCCGGCATCTCCTTCAACATTTTCAATGATCGGTGTCCACTCCCATGTCTCTTCGTCTTCATCACCATAGGTAACTGTGCCTTTCTCCCATGTGTAGAAGATCGGCGTTTCCTGATCGAGCGTCACAGGTCTTACAGCCAGCGTGAGTTCGGTGCCGCAAAGGTATTCATCCTCCAGTTCAACATCCGATCTGAGCCGCACACTGTCGATCAACTCAATTGTGAAATCAATCGTTCTTTTATTGCCATACTCATCCCTGACGAGAACATAGTACGAATACGATTTATCGGGCGTAAAGGAATAGGACGGTGCATTTCCGGCATTGGTGTCGGCAATATCTTGATCTTCAGTTTCGTCATAGTACCACCACTCATATGTCAGGGTGCCCCGATCGCAAGAGGCTTCTACAGCAAGTGTGACAGAATCACCAGGATATACATCGAATTCCGTATCACCCACTGCTTCAACAGACAGATGATTCTCAATGGAAATGTTGAATGTCAGCGTGTCGGTATTCCCATACTCATCCCATACAGTCAGCGTATAAGCTGTCGGCTCGGTAATATTCTCGGCGGTATAGCTTATATGGCCGCCCTCAAAGTTTTCCTCGCCTGCACCTTCAATGTTATTGCCTTCCGCATCTGACCACTGATAACTAATGGTTCCGTCATTCCAGTGTGCATAAGCACTCAGGGTAAGGGATTCTCCGGTTTCTACAGTTGTATCCAGATCCTCAGATTCCTCAACCCAGAGGTCATTGTCATAACCGTTGTAGTTAAGAGATACAGCATAAGTTCCTGTTTCATCATAGGACACTTTCAGGTAGTAAATGTTACCGCCTGTCAGGAGGTAGTCACGATAATCATATTCGGATACATCGCTGCCGTCCTCTGTATACATGCGGATATCCGCGTTGTCAGCCGAAACAATGTATCTTCCGGTCTGCACTGCTTCGATCTTATACCAGACGTTTCCGGATCCATCAGATTCAAAAGATTTTGTTTCATCGACGGCGAGTGAAACAGGCTCTGCCTTCTGTACTGAGACATCAAACCGGCCTTCCCTGTTTTCATATACATATGCGCTGAGATAATAAACGCTGCCTTCCTGCAGGAACCCGGACACTTCAAAATTATCGTTTCCGCCGCTCTGATCATCTCCGGCAACGAATTTTCCGCTTTCATCAAGAAGTTCTCCATAGGTGTCATAATGGACATCATCGACATCATTATTTCCCGAGAAGAATCTGTAGATTCCGGTGGCTGAAGGTATGAATTTGAATACAGCTTCCTCACCTTCTGCGACATCAACAGACTTAGTCTGTCCGACGCTGATTTCCTCCGCGGTGCTGACATCCGTCGCATGCAGATAGAAATAAATATCTCTGTGCGAATTTGCGTCACTGACTCTGCAGTAATAGGTATGATCACCTGCAGTTGCCTCGAACGTCAAAGTGCTGGAATTCTCGCCGTCTACAAGGACATTCATCCCTTCATTGTTATCGTAATAATACCACTCATATGACAACGGCGGATAGTCTGATTCAGCTTCAGCCGTCAGTGTTACCTCATCTCCTGCCAGGGCGTTGATCGTAAGACCGCTCTGCTCAACTCTGACAGAAGAACTACCATAAACCGTAAACTCGCACCGATCTTCATCTTCACCCTGCTTTGCAGTACACCGGTAAAGGGCCTCGCCAAAGTCGACAGCAAATGTCACGGACTCTTCTGTTCCGATTTCTTCCCAGTCATATTCCGGCTCATCATACTCGCTGTAACCGGTGACGGTTCCTTTCTCCCAAATGTAAGTAATCGGCGTTTCCGTATCGATCGTGACAGGGCGTACGTTCAATGTCATCTCATTACCGCAGACAGATTCAAAGTAAGTCCCGTTATCCGTCTTCAGTATCAACGATCCGATCACATCGACTCTGAACGAAATGCTTCCGCTGTTTCCATATTCATCACTGATCAGCGCCTGATAATCGCCTGATTCTTCCGGTTTAAATGAGTAGGAGGCAGCGTTCGGCGCACCGGCAATATCCTCCCACTGACCGCCTTCATCATTGTTATGATAATACTGCCACTGATAGGTAAGCGATCCCTCACGGCAGCCTGCTTCTACAGCAAGCGTAACTTCTGTATCGGGCATCACTTCAAATTCAGATTGACCGTCTGCAGGATTGGCCCAGAAATTGTTTTCTATAGCTATATCAAAATCTACAGACTGCTCATTACCGAATTCATCCCGTATAGTCAGTGTGTACACTGCAGGTTCCGTTACGTTTTCAGCAGTATAATGCATCCATTCTCCGGACGCAATTTCGCCTTCAGCAACGATATTTCCATCTGCATCCGTCCACTGATAGCTTATGTTTCCATAAGCGCATCCGGCTTCCGCATCCATGGTTGCCGATGCACCAGCTTCGACTATGCTATCATATTCCCCATCCGCTGCAAGCCAGAGGTTATTATCAGAGTTCCCGTTTTCAATCGTTACATTCATGAGATAGGAACTCTCATAATAACTCGCACAGATATAATATGTCTCGCCCTGTGTCAACATATACAGATTATCCAGAATCGGGGCGACCCGGTTCTGAGACGCATCATAGACACCCGGGGAATCCATATAATTTCCTTTGATGCTATATGCTCTGGTTTTCTCCGGTGTGAATACGAACCAGGTATCGCCGGATCCGGAGACATTCAGATATTTCGTCTCGCCGACCGTAATCGGAACAGCATTTTCCTGATCCACCGGTTCACCAATAGCGGATTCTTCGTAGACCATAAAACCGACAGAAAAACTGTTGTATCCGTCATTTACTTCGAATCTGTAATGCTGAACTCCGCCTTCAAAACTGATTGTCAGCGAGGTGTCATTTTCACCTTCGATCAATGTCTGTTCCCCAGCAGCAGTTTCCTTGTACCAGGTATATACAGGTGTCTTATCAGATTCCGTAGATACTTCCACCTGAAGCTTCACGGAATCCCCGGGGGCAGCCTGAATCTCAGTGCCATTCGGCGTCTCCACATTCAGGCCGGTATCAATACTGACAGAATAATAGAGATCCAGAGAAGCTCCATTCTGTTCGACAATACACTTAAACTCCGCAGCTTCTTCAAGTGTTACTGTTATTGTATCGGAATCGCCGTCGATTGGAACATATACTTCATCCTCGCTTCTATACCAGGAATATGTAATCTCCTCATCACTGGGGGAGATCACATTGGCTGTCAGAACTGCGGAAGTTCCAGGAGCGATCGAATAATAGTGCTGATCGCCGTCTGCAGAACTGAATTCGTCCACGACATTGATATAGAACCAGACGGATGCATTATTACCGTACTGATCAAAAATGTTACAGTAAATACTTCTGTACTCCTGAACATTCTCAACAGTGTATGCTGACCCTGTCTCTCCCAAAGCTGCCCCGGTACTGCCATCATTCCAGGCGTATGTAAGTTCCCCGCTGTCACAGGATGCCTCAACTTCCAGTATAGACGAACCGCCGGCCAGAACATTCAAGTTTGCTTCCGTACCGCCGAATCCCTTGGCACAGGCAGTCAGTTTGTTGTCTATGTTGATATAGAAGGTAATACTGGTTGAATTTCCGTACTGATCAGACACATAGCACTCGAACTGTGTTGTTTTTTGAATATTGGTTCCCGTAATTGAATTGGTTTTTTCGTCTTCTATAGTCTGCCATTCAGAATAACCATACTCTTCATTATAGACAGTTTGAGACCAGGTGTATGTCAGACTGCCATTACTACATCCGGCATCAACTTTCATGACCACATCTTTGTTAGGCTTCACATCCAGGAAGGCGTATTTGCTCTCTGTCTCCCCATCAGGATATGCATAAAAGCCATTCTCGACATGGACATTAAACCAGACTGTTTCCGTACGTCCATCCGCATCCGCTATTTCACAGCGATACTGACAAAATGTATTGACCTCGGAAACAGTATACGTCGCACCTTCGCCCTCCTGGACAGGCATAGGATTATCAGACTCATCATACGCTTCACCATACCACGTATAAGTAAGACCGGAAATGTCACCCTGAATTTCCGGATCCAGAGTAATCGATGCTCCAAGCGCAGCATATTCTTCTTTTGTTGACTCCAGCAGATACCATGCATCCTTTTGTACATTGACAGTACAAACAAGTTGTTCCCTGTTATTGGCGTGAACTTCAAGGTAGTATTCCTTCCCTTCATACAAAATATTGGAAACCTTGAAATTATAATTGCTTTCATCTACATCATCATTGCTTGAAATGCGCTCTAACCAGCCATCTGTTTCATCCCCACTCCCGCAGTATAACTCACCATACGGATCATACCCCTCGGAATCCGACGAATAGAAAACATACTTTCCCGTCTCTTCCGGAACAATCTTAAACCAGACGCTTCCACCCTCTTCTCCTATGCTGACATTCCCAGTGTCTTCCAGCGTAAGCAATCCGGCTTCTTCTCTTGTACTGCCGGGCGTTACCTCTCCCGCATAGACTGTACCAGCAGTCATAATTACTGATACAGCATACAGACACAGGCAAAATGTCATCCATGCTTGCCAAAGTTTCCTCATTGTTTCTCCTTCCCAGCCGATCATGCTGTCAGCTATTTGATGCGACTATATTATTTTTATCATATTCCATTGGCTTTTACAATAATAATTCTATCAATGACAAATATCTGTTCCCATCAGGTAATTGCACACAATCCCATTGCATTCCTTCCGTAAATAGTATATATTCGTCTACTGATACTGCTCCATTACCCTCCAGGCTGATCTGCCGCCTGTCCCCATCTCTCCGAGGTCTCCCATGAACAGAAAGCCCTTGTTTCTTGTCCTCATCGCCGCCATTTTCTGGGGTATGTACCCCTCTTTCGTCACCGTGATCTCCCGGATGGGCATCACGGACGGGCCGATGATCCTCATCCGGCTGCTGGTCACCGTACTGTCCATGGTCGTGATCATCAGCATGAAGGACCGCTCCATGTTCAGTATCCGCCGGAAAGACATCCCCCTGTTCCTCGCGAACGGCCTTTTCAGCATCGTATTCTTCTCCTCGTGCTATTCCGCCGCGATCCGCGCAACAAAAATCGCCGTCGCGGCTGCGCTTCTCTACACTGCTCCGGCGATCGTACTGATCATATCTGCATTTGTTTTTAAAGAGCGCGTCACGGCAAAAAAAGTGTTCTGCATCGCGCTTTCCATCATCGGCTGTGCGCTCGTATCCGGCCTTGCTGCAGGCGGGCTGTCGATTTCCTTGGGCGGACTGCTGCTGGGACTCGGCGCCGGACTGGGGTACGGACTGTACAGCATCTTCTCCACGGTCATACTGAACCGCGGCTATTCTTCCTATACGAATATCCTCTATACATTTCTGATCGCGGTCGTATTCTATCTGGCACAGACCATCGTATCCGGCGAGATCTCGCTGATCGTGGCCAATCCGGCGGCCGCTGCGATCTGCGTCATCAACGGGATCATTACCGGCACGTGCTCCTATACATTCTATACAAACGGTCTCCGGATGATGGAGCCGTCCCGCGCTGCGCAGATCGCTACGGTGGAACCCGCCGCGGCGGCGATCCTCGGCGTGCTTCTGTTCCATCAGATGCTGTCCGGGATGGAGCTTGCCGGCGTGGTGCTGATCCTGGGGTCCGTGATCTTGATGAATTCGGCAGGGATAGGAAATGAAGCCTGATTTTGAACGACCCGTGAGACAGCCATGCTGCCGGGAATGCTTTTCTCACATATATTCTACCTGATCCAGAATGAACTCTCTGAATAACGGCAGCGTAAAAGTCATCCTGCCGCGGGTACTGCCATCCACAATTCCTTTCCGGATAAGACGCAGGCGGTATTTAGAAAATTCATTGCTGTCCATGCCTAGATGTTCTCTTATTCCCGTTACGGATTCTTCACCTGTTTCCGCCATGGAGATGACGATTTTCCGGTCTTTTTCCGACAACTCAGACCATAGTTTCTCATAGACAAATTCATCAAGATAGAGACGATATTTGCCGATCACCTTTTTATAATCTCTGTTCGGTTCTCTGAACGTAAAGTAACCGAGGACCTGGAATGCAAATGCATAACCTCTGGTCATCTTTGACATTTCCGCCGCGGTTTTTTCTTCCACACCCAGGACATTTCTGTAGATATCTGCCATAGCAGAATAATTCAGAGGTTTCAGCTGAATCTTTGGCGCTCTGTATAGAAATGTCAGGCTTTTTTCATTTTGCAAATTGTAAACATTCTCATACAGGCCGGTCATGATCAAAAACAACGGCATTTCTTCCCGAAGCAGGATCTGATAAGCCGCAACAAATTTCCTGACAAACTCGTTATTTGTCACCTCATCTACCGTGATGAGCACATGCCCGTCCCTCTTTTTAATACTCTGCAACATTCGGAGGATGGCTGTCTCATCATCTGTTACAGGAGGTTCCCCATCAATTTCCAGTCCCAGGCCGAAAAAAGACAAATTGATTTTCGCATCACGAAAAACCTCTGTATATTTTCTTATATTGCTGAGTTTAGCCGCCAGAGAACGTATCATATCAGACTCCGGGCTAAGTGCAATCACAGTCCAGTCTTCGCGTGCTTTAAAACCTGACGCAATATCTGTCATCAGCACGGTCTTTCCGGACCCTCTGACTCCAGTGATCATATATGTTCTCTGATTCGCATAGACCGATAAAAACGCCTCAATAATTTCAGACGCCTGCAGAGGTCTTTCTATCAGTTCTGCCGGTCTGGTACCAAAAGATAACGAAAACGGATTATTCATCTCATTCACCTTTCTATCCTGTAAACATCTGCTCATTCAATCATTCATTTACTTTTGGAATTTCCTTTTACTTTTGTTTACTTTATACCACGTATTTTTACTTTAATCAATCCCGAAGGTCTTCTTTATCTTCCCGTCAGATCCTGCGCCCAGATCCCGCTCTTCATCAGGAGATAGCCGGACACGCACTTGATCAGATCCAGCATCTGGATCAGGAAATACATCACCAGCAGCGACAATCCGGTAAAATGCGCCAGCACGAACGCCGCCGGCACCGTCACCACCCACATATAGCAGGAATCGAACAGGAATGTGATCCCGGTCTTCCCGCCGGAGCGCAGCGTAAAATAAGATGCATTTGTATACGCATAAATGGGCATGCAGACAGCGCTGATGCGGATCAGCCCGGACGCGATCCCGCGGATCTCATCACTCGTATTGTAGACTTTCGGGAAGAAGCCGCCCGCTATGAACAGGCATGCGCCGACTCCCATACAGATCATTACGGAAAAGACGGTCAGCTTGACGGATTCTTCTTTCGCGCGTTTTATTTCGCCCGAGCCGAGGATCTGCCCGAGGATGATGGCGATGGCATTGCCCATGGCAATGAAGGAAACATTGAACACATTGTTGAATGTCTGGGAAATATTGTGCGCCGCCACGGCAGACAGCCCGCGCACAGAGTAACACTGCGTGAGCATGGCCATACCGCCGGCCCAGAGCGTTTCATTCACAAGAAGCGGAAGTGCTTTGACTGTGATCCGCCTGGCCAGCGCTCCCGGCACCTCGAACAGCCGCCGCCATGCGCCGACGATGAACCGGTTGCGTCCGGTATTCCGGTGCGTCCATCCGGCAACATAGATCAGTTCCACAAAGCGGGACAAGACTGTGGCCGCCGCAGCGCCGGCCACGCCGAGCGCCGGTGCGCCGAACTTTCCGTAGATCAGGATATAATTGCCGGTGAGATTGACCGCCACAGCAATCAGCCCGGCTTTCATCGGGACAACGGTCTCGCCGGTGTTTCGAAGTGTCGTCGAATATGTCTGCGAC
>CACZSZ010000270.1 GCA_902783945.1 uncultured Lachnospiraceae bacterium | reverse complement strand
ATTTCCCACAACGATGCGGATCATATGAACGGGATCGAGGAGATTCTGCGTATGATAGCGGAAAGGCAGACGGCACTGCGCATCGGGCGTGTATATATGCCAGCGTGGATGACAGAGACGGAAGACGGCATCCGGATAGCTGCGGAAGCACAAGCTGCCGGTGCGGAGGTCGGACGGCTGCAGAGAGGCAGTTCATTCACCTCCGGAAATCTGCATGTTGAAGTCATGCATCCGTTCCGGAAAAGTGACAGCGTTTCTCTGAATGACCAGGAACACATGGCAGAGCGGGCAGAAGTGGAAGTTATCAACGGAGTACCTGTGGGCGGCGCACAGTCCGGCAATGCGGGTTCCCTTGTCCTGCAGGTATCGTATCACGGTTTTACGGCACTTCTCACAGGAGATCTGGAAAAAGAGGGGGAAGAGGAACTGGTTCCCTATCTTTCGGATATTGACTGCCTGAAGGTCGGCCATCACGGCTCCCGCTGGTCTACTTCAAAAGAATTCCTGGAAGTAGTGCAGCCCGAGATCGCGCTGGTCTCTGCGCCGGCAAAAAGCATGTACGGCCATCCCCATCAGGAAACGCTGGACAGGCTGGATGCGGCCGGGGCGGCCATATTTGCCACAAAAGACTGCGGTGCAGTGGAGATCAGGGTGAACAGATCCGGCGGCGCAGAGGTGACTGCCTTTTTACACGGGGATGATCTGTGAGCACAGGGCATCTTTCATAGAATTATCCTGCGGTTTATAGTATATTAAAAAGAAAACAGGAGGCTGGCTTATGAAAGAAACAGGCACGCAGCAGAATAAGCGGAAGTCTGTTCTTGCCGCGTTTATGGTGCCGCATCCGCCGATGATCGTTCCGGATATCGGAAGAGGGAGCGAGGCACAGATTGCAGAAACGATCCGGGCTTACGAAAAGACCGCGGAAGAAATCGCATCTCTTGCACCGGAAACAATCGTCATTACAAGTCCGCACGCTCTGATGTACGCGGATTATTTTTCAATATCTTCCGGAAAAAACGCCAGGGGATCTTTTGCCGCATTTGGTGCGGGACAGGTTCGGTTTGAAGAAAACTATGACACGGAACTGGTCGATGAGATATGCCGGCTTGCGGATGCCTGTGATTTTCCGGCCGGCATACTTGGGGACCGGGAAAAAAAGCTGGATCACGGTACGATGGTCCCGCTCTGGTTCATACGCAGAGTATATGGGGAAGGAAGGATTGTACGGATCGGTCTGTCCGGTCTGCCGCTGTCTGATCACTACCGGCTGGGCATGATGATCCGGGATGCCGCAGAACGGCTTGGCCGCCGTATCGTTTTTGTGGCAAGCGGAGATCTTTCGCATAAGCTGCAGGATTACGGCCCTTACGGCTTCGCTCCGGAAGGACCGGAATATGATGCGCGGATCATGGATGTCTGCGGGAGAGCGGCTTTTGGGGAATTGCTGGAATTTGATGAAGCGTTCTGCGAAAAAGCAGCCGAGTGCGGACACCGCTCATTTACGATCATGGCCGGAGCGCTGGACGGCATGGCCGTAAAGACGGAAGTCCTGGCGCATCAGGATGTGACAGGTGTGGGATACGGAGTCTGTTCTTTTTATCCGGAATCCGCAGATGACGGCAGACATTTTCTGGCGGACTATCTGAAAAAACAACGGATCAGCATGGAGGAAAAATGTGCGTCAGCCGATGTCTTTGTACAGCTGGCCAGAGCTTCCCTGGAATGCTATATAAAAACAGGCCGTATGCTTTCTCATCCGGGACATCTGCCGGATGAGCTGGAGAAAAAAAGAGCCGGCGCGTTTGTATCCATACACGAACACGGGAGACTCCGGGGCTGTATCGGTACGATTTATCCGACTGAAAAAACCTTGGCAGATGAGATCATACAGAATGCGGTCAGCGCAGCGTCAAGGGATCCTCGTTTTGCCCCCATAGAAGAAGAGGAACTGCCTTATCTTGAGATCCATGTAGATGTCATGGGCGAACCGGAGGATATTTCTTCCGAAAAAGAACTGGACGTCAGACGTTATGGCGTGATCGTCAGTGCCGGCAGCAGACGCGGACTGCTCCTGCCGGACCTCGATGGTGTAGACACTGTGGAACAGCAGGTGGCAATAGCCAGGCAGAAAGCCGGCATACGGGCGGAAGAACCAGTACATCTGCAGCGGTTTGAAGTGATCCGGCATACATAAGGATCATCAGAGGACAGAGGAGGACAGGGATGGCCGTCTGTGAGGTTTGCTTCCGCCATTGTCATATAGATGAAGGAAAACATGGTTTCTGCGGGGTGCGTGTCTGCAGCGGCGGCAGGATCAAAGCCGGCAATTACGGGAAGATCACGGCAGCTGCTCTTGATCCGATCGAGAAAAAACCGCTGGCAAGGTTTTTTCCGGGAAGTCAGATCTTTTCCATAGGGAGCTATGGATGCAATCTGCGCTGTCCCTTCTGTCAGAACCATGATATCTCCTGGTCTGAGCAGGCAATGATGCTGGCAGATACGGCAGAAGCATATACTCCTGAAGAGGTGGCCGATGCGGCGGAGAGATACAGGGAAACAGGCAGCATCGGTGTGGCGTATACATATAACGAACCTCTTGTGGGGTACGAGTTTGTACGTGATACGGCGAAGCTTGTGCATGACCGGCGGATGAAAAACGTTCTCGTCACAAACGGAATGGCAGAGACAGAAGTGCTGGAAACGATCCTTCCGTATATCGATGCGATGAACATAGACCTGAAAGGTTTTACGGACCGGTATTACCGCGATGTTCTGGGCGGGAACAGGGACATGGTCATGAAATTCATCTCGCGGGCCGTGCAGGACTGTCATGTTGAACTGACTTGTCTTATTGTTCCCGGGGAAAACGATTCGGAAGAAGAAATGCGTCAGATGGCATCCTGGATCTCGGGTATTACCGATGCACAGGGAGTCTGCATCGGGAAAAACATACCTCTTCATATCACGCGGTTTTTCCCGCGGTTTCATATGAAAGACCGGCGGGCGACAAGTATCCCGCAGATATTCCGCTTAAGGGAAATCGCAAAAGAGTATCTGATGCATGTCTATACAGGAAACTGCTGAAAGAGAGAGCGGCTGTTTGAGCATTGAGCAGGGATAGCTTGCAGGATAAAAGGTTTTTATCTACAATAAGAACAGAAAGTGTTCTACAGTATCATGGACAGCCGACGGATCCGGTGACCGCAGACAGCAGGCGGTCCGGTGACAGAATGACAGGAGTAGCATGGGAAATTTCGGACATAACAATACAGAACCGGTTGCGGAAGGATTTGGCCGGGAAAGAAAGAATCCGCTCGGCACACAGCCGGTCGGTACTCTGCTCCGGCGGTTTGCCATTCCGAGTATCGTTGCGATGCTGGTGAACTCACTCTACAATATTGTAGACCAGTTCTTTATAGGGCACGGAGTCGGGGCGCTTGGCAATGCGGCCACAAGCATCAGCTTTCCGTTAACGATCTGCTGCCTGTCTATTGCCTTGCTGCTCGGGATCGGCGGTGCATCGGCATTCAATCTGGAGATGGGTGCGGGCAATAAGGAAACTGCCGGATATTTTATCGGTAATGCCGCTTCCGTGATGCTGATGGGCGGAGCGGCCGTGACGGTCATAGCACTTTTGTTTTCGCGGCAGCTTCTGCTGCTTTTCGGTTCTCCGGAAGATGTGCTCGATTATGCACTTACCTATATGAGAACCTGCGCGGTCGGGTATCCGGCAGCGGTCCTGGCGGCCGGCGGCGCGCATCTGATCCGCGCGGACGGCAGTCCCAACACCACCATGCTGATCAATCTGGCCGGCGCGGTCACCAACACAGTACTGGATGCTTTGTTTGTTTTCGGCTTTCACTGGGGCATGTTCGGCGCGGCGTTTGCCACAGTTATCGGTCAGGTTCTGGCGGCCGTTCTGGTGCTTGTTTATCTTGCACATTATAAGACCGTGAAACTGACGATGAAGCATTTTGTTCCAAATACCGAGTACGCATTTCGTGCTGCGTCACTGGGCACGGCTTCGTGTATTACGCAGCTGTCTCTGATGGTCTTTCAGATCGTCATGAACAACAGCCTGAGATATTACGGCCAGTTCTCTGTATATGGATCATCCATTCCGATCGCCTGTGTCGGAGTCATTACCAAGGTTTCGCAGGTGGCCTTTGCGTTCATTATTGGCACATCGCAGGGAATGCAGCCTATTGCCAGTTTCAATTACGGAGCGAAGCAGTATGACCGTGTCCGGGAGGACTATAAACTGGCCATAAAGGCAGGGGCAGTGATCTCAATAACGGCAGGAATTCTGTTTATGATCTTTCCCAGACAGATCATTTCAATCTTCGGAGATGGTTCACAGGAGTATTTTCAGTTTGGCGTTTTATATTTCCGGATCTATCTGATGCTGTTCTCGCTGTGTTTTATGGTGCCTCTGACATCAAATTTCTTTACATCGATCGGAAAACCGAAAAACGGCACATTTCTTTCCCTTACACGCCAGATCATCTTTCTTGTGCCGCTGATCCTGATCCTTCCGCTGTTTTTCGGGATCAACGGGATCCTGTTTGCCGGTCCTATTGCAGACGGAATGGCTTTTCTGGCAGCAATTATCATGATACGCCGGGAATTCCGGCTGCCGGAATGGCATGGCACTGTGGTATAATACAAACATTCTGAGAGACAGAATACGATTCATCAGAAAAATTATGATACAGAGGAGGATACCTGATGAAAAAAACAATACGGAAAATACTGGCTGTCTGCCTGATCGTTTTTGCTGCGGCCGGAATGCTGTGCGCATGCGGCAGTAAAAAGAAAGATATCAGCGGTACCTATCACGCCGCGTATAACATGAAGGACGAATTGAATAAAAAACTGGCAGCAGACGGAATGGAAATGGAAAGTGATCTGATCACGGACTTTGTTCTGCTGTTGAACAGTGATGAGAGTTTTTCCCTTGACATCGACGGGGAAGGTTTCAACACAGCGCTTATAGATGTCCTGACCAAGGACGGGCCCGCCATGATCAGCAGGATGATGGAAGCAGAGGGAGTCACGGAAGACATGCGCGATACGGTCGCGGCGGCCAGCGGATATGAGAGCTACGAAGCATTTGTTGAAGATATGATGCAGACGATTGTGGCTGAGATGGGTGACGGATTTACGAAAGAATTGGAGTCACAGATCCATTTTGAGGGAAAGTATTCGCTGGACGGCAGTACACTTACACTGAGCGGAACCATAGACGGTCAGGAAGGAACGCATCAGGGAACGCTCAATGAAGACGGTACGATCTCACTTACTTCAAAAATCGGTGACGCATCACTTGACCTGACATTCAAGAAACAGTGAGAAGAGGGGCTGCATGAAAAGACACAGAGGAATGATCAGTGTTTTTCACGGCAGTCTCCCAGAAACGCGAACGGATCGGTATCGCACAGAAAATGAAACAGATGGTGTGCACAGTTGGAGGATACATATTCTTCCTGCAGGATCCGGCGTACTTCGGCACGGTCAGCCAGAACGATTTCAATGTCCTCGGCGTCTTCTTCAAAAACACTGGTGGGATTTCCCGAGGCATAGCCATATACCATTGCACAGGATTCATCGGTCATACCGATTGTCTGGAAACGCGGTATTTCAAAGAGTGGATCTGCTTTCAGGGGCTGCAGCTGCAGCCCCGTTTCTTCTTTCATTTCGCGGATGGCTGCTTCGCGATAGGTCTCACCCGGATCCACGATCCCGGAGGGAAATTCATATACATAGGTATCGATCGGATATCGGAACTGACGCACAAGGACGACCTGATCGCAGGCATTACCATACAGAGCATAAACAGATACGCCGTCCGGTGTATTTTTTTCAGTGATCATTTTCAGCTGCTCAGTCTGTTCCGCGCGGGATGCCATGTAGTATTCTTTCTTCTTCCCGGATTTCGTGACGGCATCCAGGGTGAAATAGTTTAGAAAGCGGTTGTGTGTGATCTGACGGATTTCTTTTGTTCTTTTCATGGCTCTGCTGCTCCTCCCGGTTTTTTCTGTCTCAGACAGAGTAACACAGACCGGACAAAAAGGGAACAGACAGGCTTGTCATATGTGGTATAATACAATATAAGAAAAAAACAGACAGGACAGATTTATACACTGTAATCCGTTAAAAAGGAGGAGTTGTATGGCTATATTCAAGGGAGCCGGTGTGGCGCTTGTCACACCCATGAAAGAAAACGGGGAAGTAAATTATGAGAGTCTGGAACGCCTTCTGGAAGACCAGATCGCAAACGGAACCGATGCGGTCATATCCGTAGGTACGACCGGAGAGGCTCCGACGCTGGATGATGATGAACATCTGGATGTAATCCGGTTTTGTGTGGAAAAAGCGGCCGGCCGTATTCCCGTGATCGCCGGCACGGGTTCGAATAATACCGCACATGCCATAATGATGTCCATAGAGGCGCAGAAGCGGGGCGCAGACGGTTGTCTCCTGGTGGCTCCGTACTATAACAAAGCTACGCAGGAAGGCCTGATCAAAAGCTTTTCCGCCATTGCGGAAGCGGTAGACATTCCCTGCATTCTGTATAATGTGCCTTCGCGTACCGGCACGAATATCCTGCCGGATACGGCAGCCTGGCTGGGGAAACATGTGAAAAACATTGTGGCTGTTAAAGAGGCATCCGGAAATATTTCGCAGGTGGCAGAGCTTCTGGAAAAAGCGGAAGGATCACTGGATGTGTATTCGGGCAATGACGACCAGATCGTTCCGGTCATGGCACTTGGAGGCCTGGGTGTGATCTCGGTGCTGTCAAACGTAGCTCCGAAATTCACGCATGAACTGACACAGCACTGCCTGGAAGGACGCTACGAAGAGGCAGCGGCGGATCAGCTCAAAGCGATGGAGCTCTGCCGTTCCCTGTTCTGTGAAGTGAATCCGATCCCGGTCAAGGCAGCACTGAACATGCAGGGCTTCCAGGTGGGAACCCCGCGGCTGCCGCTGACAGAGATGACAGCAAAAGGGCAGGAGAGGCTGCGCAAAGCGATGGAAGAGTTTGGGGCCCTGTAAAGAATTCAAAATACCTTTTAGCGGGTTAGGGTCCGCCCCTGACAGCACTGAACAAGTACTGGGGGCATACGGATAGCGAACATAGCGTAGAAGGGTCCGCCCCTTACGAATCAAGAGGAAGAGCTTGTTTTGGAAGAGATTCGCAAAAACATAAAGGAAGGCATATTCCACAGGACGTACCTTCTTTACGGTCCGGAGGCATGGCTGCGTGCGCAGTTCCGGAAGGAACTGGTGCGTGCTCTGGTGCAGGATGGGGACGAGATGAACTTCACCCGTTTTTCCGGTAAAGATATCGGGGAAGGGGCTGTGATCGCGCAGGCGGAGACGCTGCCCTTCTTTGCGGATCGCCGGGTGATCCTGGTTGAGGACTCCGGCTTTTTTAAGAATAAGACGGAAGAACTGGCGGAATATCTGGAAAAGCTGCCGGAATATCTGGTCCTGATTTTTTCTGAAGAAGAGGTGGACAAGCGGACGCGGACGTTTAAAATGGTTCAGAAGTACGGACATATCACAGAATTTGCACAGCAGAAGGAAGACGCACTGGTCCGGTGGATCCTGGGCAGAATGAAGCGCGAAGGAAAAAAAATCCGCTCATCCGACATGCAGCATTTTCTTTCAGTGACAGGGACCGATATGGCCAATATTGACAGCGAACTGGAAAAGCTGCTGTGCTATTGTACAGACAGGGATGTGATCACCGGGGCGGATATCGATGCGATATGCGCGCCCCAGCTCACGAACCAGATCTTTGATATGGTGCGGGCTGTCGCGGAACACCGGCAGAAGGATGCATTGGATCTGTATTATGATCTTCTCGCTCTGAAAGAGAAACCAATGCGGATCCTGTATCTGATCTCCCGGCAGTTCCAGCAGCTCCTGCAGATCGGAGATCTGGGCAGAGCAGGCCTGCCGCAGTCGGAGATCGCGGCGAAAGCAGGTGTGCCGCCGTTTGTCGTGCGGCGTTCGCAGGGGCTGCTCAGACGGTATTCAGAGCGGTCGCTGCGTGATATCCTGCAGTCTCTTACACAGGCGGAAGAAGATGTAAAGACAGGACGTCTTGATGAGAGGCTGAGCGTGGAACTGGCAATCGTAGAGTTGAGTGCAT
>CACZSZ010000269.1 GCA_902783945.1 uncultured Lachnospiraceae bacterium | reverse complement strand
GCCTGCTCCAGATCCCGTTCTGTAAACATGTCCTCCGCCGGTGTTTCCGCGGCATTTTCCGTTTCCGCAAGTGTCGCTTCCTGCGTCTGGTCAACTTCAGACGCATAGGCGGAAGATGCGCCAAGAAGCATGGCACCTGCAAGGATCGCAGCCAGCACTTTCTTTTTATTTGTTTTTTTCCTCATTGTCAGTCCTCCTTATATCACATCACAGAGTTTCCCGTGACGGGTCTTCCACAGGCAACTTCCAGGTTCCCGTTCAGGATCCTGATCTCATCCAGCATCTGTCTGATGCTGACTCCCGGAAGCAGCGTGACAGTGTAGGTAAGCCGGTACAGGCTACCCATGTTGGTGGTTTTGACCTCGGTCAGTTCATTTGTTTTTGTGAAGCGGCCAAAGACCTCTTCAAAGAGACCTTCGTAATCCAGTTCCTCCGGGACGGTGATCCTGACCTCCCGTTCCTGCAGATGCTCTCCTGCGTGACAGGCCTGCAGGATGAAAAAGACAGCCATCATGACCAGGGAGAAGATCACAGCCAGTCCCAGGTATCCCATGCCGGTTGCAAGGCCTGCGGTCATGGCAAGAAAGATCGCGGTGATCTCCTGGCCCTTTCCGGCGACGGACCGGAACCGTACAAGGCTGAATGCCCCTGCTACAGCTACTCCTGCGCCGATGTTGCCATTGACCATCATGATTACGATCTGGACGATTGCCGGCAGCATGACAAGTGTTGTGACCATACTGGGAGAGGTGCTGCTCCTACGGGAGTACAGAAGCGCGATGAGAAGCCCTATTGCCAGAGAGCAAGCGGTTGCTGCCCAGAAGCCTCCTGCCGTGATAGCACTGTTTTCCATGATGGTCCCAAATAAGAGTTCTGTCATAGCTGTATATCCTCACTTTCTTCTGCAGCTTCTCTGCAGTCATCTGTTCATATGCCGTGCCGTACTTGGAAAAGGATGTCGGATAGATGGAAAGATCGCAGAACAGGTGTGCCAGATCCAGAGACAGGGCATCCCTGATCTTAACTTCCATAAGCACTGCGTCGCTGTCATTTACAGGCTTTCCTTCTGAACCGTGTGTGAGATCCAGATCCGCATCCCGCCACCGGATGTTCCTGTCGAAGGTGATCCGCAGCTCCGGATCTGCATTACCTGCCATCGCTGTGCGTTCGCAGGCAATCACCATGGCCGGAGAGAGCGGAGAATGCACCCTTGTAAAATACCGGATCTCCTTTTCAATCTGGGAACTGGCCCCATCATCAGAAGAGGCAAGGAACCGAATCGCCTGTTCATAGGTCATGTCCGTGCGCCTCTTATAGACGATTCCCCGGTATTTCTTCTTCAGCTCTATGAATGCAGGACTGTCAGGTTCCGGGATGCCATAGCACCGAAGCCGCAGCTTTTCCTTGTAGATGGGTTTTTCAAGCGACGCCCGGATCAGTCTGTGATCCGGCGTATCATAATAGATATTCAGGATCGTTGTTTCCCCATATTGGTCCACATGCACGATATCTTTCAGTTCATGCATAAGGGCAGCATGCTGTTCCTTCGTGAGCAGGTATTTCTTTTCATAGCGTTCAAATATATCCTGATATTGTTTCATCCTGAATCCTTATCTCCACCTGCCGTCCGAGGCGGCCTTTCTTGTTTGCAGCGTCAGAATAACAGCCAAAACTAAACGGAACTTTAAAAGGAAAATCCAAAAGAACGAGAAAGTACGAGGTTTTTTTCAGGAAAAACAGCGGAGCAGCTGTCTTAGACCCCTGCATTACAGTGATGCAGGGGAGAAAAGTACAGGAGTCGGGAGTTCATAAGTTTGAACATTTTTCTTGACGCGGCTTGTCGCAAGGTCGTATACTGAACTTGAATAAGGCCGTTTTTGGCGCTTGTGCCGCAGACAGACCATCAGAAGGACTGTGTCACGGCCTGTTTTTGTACCACTCAAATTCAAACCAGTGAACAAATGGCAAAGATGCATGAACAGATATCAGATGGAAAAACTGAAGGATGGAACAAAAACGTTTTATCTGATCCGGGATACAGAAACCATGGAGATCGTCAGGGAACCCACAAAATACCTGATGTTCCGCAGCCGTGCAAACATCTCGCCCAACACACTGCGGCAGGAAACACGCTCCCTTTTGTTCTACCTGAACTATCTGGAAGGAATCGGGAAAAATATATCTGAGATACTGGCTCTTCCATACGACAGGCAGTTCCAGCATTTTTCAGAGTATCTCCAGTTTCTGAAAGCCGGGAGGCACTCCCGGCGCATGGCGACTCCGAAAAACGCCACCTGCAATTCCTACCTTGCCTGTGTGTTCCGGTATTTCCGCTTCCTGAAAGATATGGAGCTCGTGCCGGAACTCCCCAAGGTATTAAAGGAGAGAGCCGTTTCCTACACAAATCATTACGGGAGACGGATGTATCATAAGTACCTGACGTTCCCGGGATACCTGAAAAAAGAATACTCTGAAGGAAGATGCGCCAAAAAGGAAGCGATCCTTACCCTGCTTTTGGCCTGCACCAACCTGCGTGACCGCCTGCTTCTTCTGCTGATGGCGGAAACAGGCTTCCGGATCGGCGAGATCCTGGGGATCCGTCTTGCCGGGGACGTGGATCTTGCCGGGAAGAAGGTGCGTGTCAGATTTCGTGACGACAACATGAACGAAGCCCGTGCGAAGAACGCCGAAGAACGATCCGCCCTGATCAGCAAAGAGACGCAGCATGTGCTGGCCGCCTATCTTGCCGAGTATGCCGAAATGCTTTTGGCACAGGAGTATCTCTTTATCATCCTTACCGGGAAAAACAAAGGAAAGCCGCTTGGCGTGGGCACCGTGTATGCCATGCTGAGGGAACTTGAGAGAAAGACAGGCCTTGTGGTCACCCCTCATATGCTCCGGCATTACTTTGCCAATGAGCGCAGAAAGGACGGGTGGGGGATTGAACTGATCTCCAAAGCACTTGGTCACAGAAGCCTTCTGACGACAGAAAAGTATCTGCACGTGGAAAAAGAGGAACTGATCAATGCGAGCATGGCCTACTTTGAGAAAAACAGCATTGCAGTGGATATAGGAGGGCTGATCTGATGAAACAGACCGCATACATGACAGCCGGCAGTAGTTCTGCGGGGCAGGCAGATCTGTCTGCTGCCCTGGCCGGCATGCGCCGGAAGGAGAAAGAAGAAGCGCTGCGCTTTTTGGACACCCATGGCGTGTACGATCCGGCGGACATTACAGACGAGATGATCGCGGAGTACAGAAAAGAGATCTGCAGGCAATACAAAAAGCTGCCGACAGATGGATCTACCCTGTTTGGCCTGGAGCATGCAAGGAATCGGGCCTTCCGGGCACAGGCATCGGCCATGATCGAAGAGGCAAAAGATGCCGTCTTGCATAAAAAGATGATGAGAAAGACCGCTTATTTCCTGGCCAGCCACGGCATCTGCTCATTTTCGGATATCAGCCTGAAGATCCGGGAGCAGTATGCGGCATATCTTTCCATGACCGGTTTCAGGAATGCCTCAGCGGCGCTTCATGTGCTGGATCTGATGAAACTTCTTTCCTTAAAGGAGAACACCATGCTTCAAGTCCGGCCGCAGGAAGTGAGCTATGAAGAGAAAAGACTCTTTCTTTTGTATTACCCGGACTATGCAGCGGCTGTCCGCCTGATAGGGATCCGGAATAAAGAGGAACTGATCTGGGACTTTACGATCCCTGCAGCCGAAAAGGTAAAGCGTCAGGTTTTTCTTATGATCAGGCATATGATGCGTGAAGACGCAGGCGGAAGTTTGGACAGGTTCCGGAAAAGACTGATTGCTCTGAAAACCCTTTACAGAATTGCGGCGGAAGAAGGCTGGGAAGACGTGGAACGCCTCACGCCAAAAGAGGAGAAGGTTTTTCGCAGCCAGACGAAGGATTCAGGGGCAGTGATCCTGAACCAGATGCGAAGCCTGCTTTTTACGGAAGGCGGAACAATCCACTGGCACGCCACCATCTGGTATATCGACAGACTGGGCCTGGTATCCCACAGAATCAATCCTGCCACAGCCTGCCGCACAATATCCTT
>CACZSZ010000268.1 GCA_902783945.1 uncultured Lachnospiraceae bacterium | reverse complement strand
GCGGCACCGGAATTATACAGGCGGATACGCGGGTCGGATGACATGTACGGGAATGAAGGCGCCGATGCGTCGATCAATTTTATAACCTGTCATGACGGATTCACCCTGTATGATCTTGTGTCCTATAATGAAAAGCATAATCTGGCTAATGGCGAAAACAACAGGGACGGATCCGACCGGAACGACAGCTGGAACTGCGGGACGGAGGGAGAAACGACCGATCCCGGCATCCAGACTCTGCGGGAAAAGCAGATGCGCAATGCGTTCACGATCCTTCTGACCAGCCGCGGTGTCCCCATGCTTCTTTCCGGGGATGAATTCGCCAACACACAGTATGGCAACAACAATGCTTACTGTCAGGATAACGAGATTTCTTATCTTGACTGGGAAAGGCTCAAGACGTATAAAGACCTGCAGATGTTTGTCAGCAACCTGATCGCATTCAGAAAAGCCCATCCCGTTCTGCGCAGTGTCTCTTATGATTTTGGGCACAACGAAACAGGATATCCCGAGTTATCTTTCCATGGCACAGAGCCCTGGTGTCTGGATGAAGATGAAGCGAATCTGACTTTTGCATACCTTTATTCAGAAGGGAAAGAAAAGTATCACACGGAGAAGAACTCTTTTATCTATGTGGCGGTAAATGCTCACTGGGAGGAGCAGGTTTTCCGTCTTCCAATCATACCGGCCGGCATGCAGTGGTATCTGGCATGTGACTCTACGGGAATAACGGCTGCTCCAGGGGAGGAGCTGGCATTGCATGATTTCGAGACATATAAGCTCAGGGCAAGGTCGACAGCGGTCCTTCTTGCCAGGTAAAAAGGAGAAAGGAGCACGCATGAATCTGGTCAGGATCGATGAACAAATTTCCAAAGAGGAAAAACTGAATCAGATACTGGATTATCTGGGGGAATTGAAGAATGTTTTTGCGGAAGTAGTAAGTGAGTTCGAAAACGAGGACGCTCCGGAAGAAACCGTAGATATGCTGACCGGTGCTCTGGATGCAGTGGAAGATGCCCATGATGTGATCCTGGATGTCATTGAGGATACAGAAGAATTCTGAATCCTGAAGAGGATCGGGAAGAAGGGTTCGCTGAACATGATCAGAGAGTTTCATACAGAAAAAGAAAAGCACAAGTACTTCAACAGCCTGTCAGATGATCAGAAAGTGGAAGCATTCCGGGAGATTGTCAGTTGGTCGAAGTGTGTTGTTTTTCTGGGCGGGGCCGGTGTGTCTACAGAGAGTGGAATTCCCGACTTTCGCAGTAAAAACGGACCGTATCGGAAAAGCGACAGGAAATACCGGAAATATCGGCCGGAATATCTGCTGAGCAATGAATGTCTTCGGAGAGAGACAGAGCTGTTTTTTGACTATTACAGGGCAAATCTGGATGCAAGACATGTGAAGCCGAATGCAGCTCATTACGCACTGGCGCGGATGGAGGCGGAGGGATATCTAGAAGGTGTGATCACACAGAATATTGACGGTCTGCATCAGAAAGCCGGCAGTGTCAATGTGCAGGAGATCCACGGCACGACGCTCACCAATCATTGTGTATCATGCCGAAAAGAATATGGCGCCGATTTTGTCTTTGACAGTCCGGATCCGGTGCCGAAGTGTCCGGTATGCGGCAGTATGGTGCGTCCGGATGTAACACTGTACGGAGAAACACTTCCTTATCCCGCGTATGAAAACGCACTGGATCTGGCAAACCGGGCAGACTGCCTGATCATTGGCGGGACCTCTCTGGAAGTCGGGTCGGCCGCGCAGCTGGCACATATCTTTCATGGAAAGTATCTGATCATCATCAATAAAGGGAAGACAAGACTCACAGGAAGGGCAGACCTTGTATTCCGCGACAGCATTGGGAAAGTACTAAGTGAGATAATGAGCCTATGAAGAGAAGGTTCGGCAATATTTTGTTATCTGTTCTGGCAGTGATCAGTATGATGCTGAGCATGGAAACAGGGCATGCAGCGTGGGCTGCAGAAGGCAGCAGACCGGGCAATGACGGCAGCCGGCTGTATTGGCGTGAGATGCTTCAGAAGTACCGGCAGGATGAGCAGGTGAATCAGGTTATGCTGGTGCGCTGCACAGAGGGCAGCAGCGCCATCGTACAGTTTTATCAGAAACTGACAGGCCGGAAGACGGTATGGACGCTTGTGTTTGAGACGGATGCCTTTATCGGAAGGAACGGAGCGGGGAAAACGAAGGAAGGAGACGCAAGGACGCCTGTCGGTGATTTTGGCATAACGTGCGCCTTCGGAATTAAGGAAAATCCCGGAACCGAACTGGATTATGTGGATGTGATCGAAACTACGTATGCCTGTGACGAAGAGGGGAAATACTATAATCAGATCATCGACACAAAAGAGACAGGACATGTCTGCAGCGGCGAGAGGATGTTCGTTTGCAGACCGGACTATGATTACGGGATCGCCATCGATTATAATCCGGGCAATGAGTGGCCTAAGGGGTCAGCAATTTTTCTGCATTGTAAGGGAGCAAATCCTTTTACCGGCGGCTGTGTCGCTATAGATGAAGAGGATATGAAGACCGTTCTCAGATATGCACAGCCCGGTATGAGGATCATCATAGCAGAAGGACAGGGTTAAAAGTGGGAGATATCCTGATCACAGATGTCAATATATTTCAGGGAAAAACCGGATTCGTAAAAGGCTGCCTGCACGTATCCGGAGACAGGATCCGGGCGGTTATGCCTGACGGAAAAGTAAGAGGTGTACCATCCGCAGACAGGATCTGTCTTCCGGGAAGATATGTGATACCCGGGCTT
>CACZSZ010000267.1 GCA_902783945.1 uncultured Lachnospiraceae bacterium | reverse complement strand
CTGCAAGTCGCTGGTATTCCGGAAACCGGTCACCTGTTTTGTGGGAGAAAATGGAAGCGGGAAGTCCACGCTTCTGGAAGCGATCGCTGTCGCATACGGCTTCAATCCGGAAGGCGGAACGAGAAACTACAGCTTTTCCACCTTCGACTCCCATTCAGAGCTCTGCGATGCGATCTGCCTGATCAAGGGCGCCTATCGCGCAAAAATGGGATACTTCCTGCGTGCGGAGAGTTTTTACAACGTGGCGACAAGGGAGATGGATTATGCGGATGCAAAGCATCCTTCCATGCGGCTGCACGAACGGTCCCACGGAGAGAGTTTTCTTGCCATAGCACAGCGTAACTTCCGGCCAAATGGTGTATACTTATTGGATGAACCGGAAGCAGCGCTTTCCCCGCAGAGACAGCTGGCTCTCCTTTCTCAGATCACACACTGCGCGGCATCAGGAAGCCAGTTTATCCTAGTTACGCACTCACCGATCCTTCTGGGCATGCCGGATGCCGAAATCCTGTCCTTTGACGGTGAAAGGATCCATCCCATACCCTATGAAGAGACGGACAGCTATCAGGTGACAAAGATGTTTCTCGAAGACCGAAAGAGGCTGCTCCATCAGCTGCTGTATAAAGAGGATGAAGAATAGATGCATTATGTGATCGGCGATGTACACGGCTGTTTCAGGGAACTGATGCAGCTTCTGGAAAAGATTGAGGGGTCGGATGATAAGGCCCGCTTTATCTTCGTGGGAGATTTTGTCGACCGCGGCCCGGAAGTGATGAAGACTCTGGACTGGGCTATGAGCCACATCTCAAAAACGGGAAAATACAGAAGCGTCATGGGCAACCACGAGGCCATGCTGATCGATTGGTACCAAGATTTCTGCAGATGGTACGGGAATGGAAGAGGAACCGTGCCGGCCCCGCTTCCGATGTATGATTTCCTTGAGAGATTGATCGAGTCGGATCAGGATACGCCGGAAGATGCAGAGAGGTACATTGACTTCTTCAGGCGCATGCCTCTTAAGATCACTGTGCGTGTACCCGGCAGGGGCAGGCATCACGTGACGTACGACATCGTGCACGCGTTTACCCCGCCAAAGGGGACACCGGCAAAAGAGAAGGAAAACTATTATCTCTGGGACAGGGACCGGTCCCTTGCCGGCAACAACGAGAACAGCCATGTCGTCATTCACGGGCATACGCCTACAACCTATGAGGCACAGTTTGATAAGCAGTCGGTGCCGGGACTTATTACTTACAGAAAGAATGCCGTAAACATAGACGGCGGCTGTGTCTACGCGCCGAAGCATCCGGCAGAGCCCTGCATGCTGTGTGCCATCTGTCTGGAGACGCTTGAAGAGATCTATCCCTTCACAATGGAAGAGCGGATGAAAGAGCAGATGCCGGAAGCAGCAGAGGACCTGCAGAATGCGGCTGCACGAGGCTTGGAAAAACGGCATGCGGCATATTTGGAAAACACGTATCGGAAAGAGATACAAAGCAGACTGCGAGAGAAAAGAAACTAAGCAGGAGGTCTTATGGGACTTGGATTTGACTGGAACGGGGACGGCAAAGACGGCCTGTTTGACGACATGGTAACCCTGCATGTCCTGGACAAGAGCCAGAAGCAGAAAAAGGGAGGCGGGAACAATAAAGGCAGCCGCGGAAGCTGCGCCATATCCGTGCTCGCTGTTCCTGCTATTCTTGTCAGTATCATTCTCAAGGCCAAAGGAGTGCTGTAAGGAGGCTGTATGCCGATGTGGAATCCCTGGCACGGCTGCACGAAGATCAGTCCCGGCTGTGCCAAATGCTACGTGTACAGGCGTGATGCCAGGTATGGGAAAGATGCCTCAATCGTTACGAAGACGTCTTCCTTTGATCTGCCCATAAAGAAAAACAGGCAGAGACAATACAAGCTGCAGCCTGAAGACGGTGTGGTGTTCACCTGCTTTACATCAGATTTCTTCCATCCGGATGCAGACGCATGGCGACCCGAAGCCTGGGCGATGATGAAAGAGAGAGCCGATCTGCAGTTCTTCTTCATCACCAAAAGACCAAACCGGTTCTTTGAGGGGCTGCCGGAAGACTGGAAAGATGGATACGAGAACGTTACGATCTGCTGTACCTGCGAGAACCAGTACATGGCAGATAAAAGACTTCCTGTCTTTTTAGAGCTCCCGATCCGGCATATGGAGATTATCCATGAGCCGATGCTCGGCCCCATCAACATAGAACCCTATCTGGAAAAGTACGGCAGCATCATCGAAGGAGTATCCTGCGGAGGTGAGTCCGGCGATGACGCCCGGATCCTGGACTACGCCTGGGTGCTCGAGACCCACATCCAGTGCGTGAAGTATGGTGTGCCGTTTTCTTTTCATCAGACCGGATATCACTTCAAAAAAGGAGACCGGCTGGACACGATCCCCAGAAAAGACCAGCATGAGCAGGCAAAGAAAGCCGGATTGGAATACAATCCGAACTCATAAAGCAGTTGATCATTCTATAGATGCATACTGATAAGGAGAGGACATATGAACCAATTTTCGGAAAAGAGCCTGATGGAATTAGGTGAATACTATGTATATGGTCTTGCTGATCCGCGGACCAAGCAGTTCTTTTACATTGGAAAAGGGACAGGCAACAGGGTATTTGAGCACGAAGAAGAGTGCACCCGCTTTCCCGATAGTGAAAAGAAAAAGCATATCAAAATAGAGGAAATCAAAAAAGCCGGGCATGAGGTAGAAAAGGTCATTATAAAAAGCAATCTTACAGAGGAGGAAGCTTTTGCGGCTGAGGCAGCTCTCATCAATGCGCTTCGGTATACGGACAGGACAGACCTGACAAACATGGTCGCGGGCCATCACTCGGAAGAAGCGCTGCCGGTTGAAGAGTATGAGAGACTCTATGGGGCGGAAGAACTGTCGGCATCTGACATAAAGAACAGGATTCTTGTAATCAAGATCAATAAATATTATCAGAGAGGCATGGATCCGGTTACTCTATATAATGGAGTCCGTGGGATCTGGAGAGTTTCCGGCAAACGGGTACGGGAAATCGAGTATGTGTTTGGAGTCTACCATTCACTGATCGTCGCTGTTTATAAACCGACAGCCTGGTATACCTGTAAGGATGCGATGGACAGGCTGCCAAGGAAAGATCTTGTGATTACATCAAGAAATGAAAACCGGATGTTCTTTGTCGATGAGCAGTTTGAACATAGGACTTCGATTGATGAGACGGCAGAGTTCTATTATGGGAAGTCTATAGCCGGACTGCATGTCAATCAAAGTGCCCAGAATCCGGTGTCATATATAGAACCTGCTCTTTAAGAAGCTGAAGGAATCTGATCTTGAAAAGAAAGAACATGGTAAGTAATGACAAGCACAGCCCGCAGTATTACAATATAGTTATTCAGCGGCCGGTCCTGGGAGGGGTGCCGCAAGGTATTGACAGTGTCTAGGTTCAACCATATGAAGAAAATCCCGTAGAACACGTGTCAGCCGGCTGCATTTTTTGCGCTACATGTAGAGAAAAAGACAGAACCCTCCTTGGTTGGGCTCTGTCTTTTAAGCTCGTAACATTTTCTCGATTTCGACTCGATAGTGTCTAAAGCTATCTTCAATTCTGCGAAGATGTGAAAGAATCATTTCATTTTGCAAAGCTAATGCGCTAATCTCTGCGGTGTTATCACCTACATCGACTAAGTCCATCATCTCTTTATCAAAATCCAGTTCATCTTTTGTTCTTGCATAATGAGAATCTAAATAACTCATTCCTTGCCTTCTATTAGTGAAAGTGTTTTTCGTTTCACTACAGGCGGTGTAATCTCTGCGATACCTCCTTATTTTTAAAGAATGCGCATTTAGACTTGCATTTCGGATAATCAGAAGACCCGCAAAATGCGCAAACTATATACGGGTGTTTTTCTCGTTTACCTCGGCATCTCTCTTCAAAATTAATTATTTTATTACTCATTTTATTACTCATAGTCAATCAAACGGACAATGCGTCAC
Organism: uncultured Lachnospiraceae bacterium; assembly: GCA_902783945.1. GTDB lineage: Bacteria > Bacillota > Clostridia > Lachnospirales > Lachnospiraceae > Bilifractor. The sequence goes on along the minus strand of CACZSZ010000267.1, from coordinate 2,892 downwards.
ACATTCAGGATAGATAAGCTGTTACTCTGTATCCTCTATCTTTACACATCGATAACAAGTACTTTCGGTTCTGCAACAACAATCCCGTCGTCATTCATGACATTGACGGTAAAGCCGATCGACTCGATTTCCTCTATGCCGTATTCTGCCATTTCGTCTTCATCCAGAATGTCCTCCGGCTGAATAGTTACAAGAGTGCGGCAGTGTGGGTTGATCACTTCATAGGACCAGGATGAGTCATAGACCAGTGATTCGTTCATCTGGATATCCCTTGTAGTAAAGTGGGCGACAAAGTCATTATCATTCATAACTTCGAGCATGAGCGAGTGTTCCCCGTCCTCATTTTCCATGTAGCATTCGGAGAGGATCCGGATGCCGCCGGAATTAAATGCTTCTTTGGCGGCAAATTTCTGCACCGTGTAGCCGTAAGTGTACTGCATTGCCTTGCTGCTGATGGCTTTCTGATATCCGTCATTGTTATAGTCATAGCTTTCAGAGAGCGGTGTTTTGACCTGCAGAGGACCGGTGTAGGTGTAGTTATTGTCATCATCGCTTATGGAGAATCCGATCTGGATATCCGCAATCTCGCTGATCCCGTGAAGCAGGAGTTCATTGTAGTCAAAACCTGCCGCATCCTCTCCGGACTCGCCCGGAGCAAGTTCCATTCCGATGTAGCCGTTTTCAATCATGAACCCATTTACAGCATTTCTCGAATACCCATAGGTCTCCGCCAAAAATTCCAGGTTCCTGTCAGTGTTGTTCTCAATCCGGATGCCGAGTTCCGCTTCGTAATTGGCGTAGTTGATCCCGGTGGCTGTGATCCGCACGCCGCCTGCATCATACAGTACCGTTTCTTCAATGTTCTGATCCTTTTTAAAGACGGATATTTCAGAAGCAAAGCCTGAGTCTGAGTCGTACAGCGAGGTCTTTCCGGTTCCTTCAGCCTGTACAGTCAGTGTTCCTGAACAGACGGGAAGAAGCATAGTGGCAAGGATAAGAGCAAGGTGTTTCTTTTTCATAAGGACCTCCTTTCATGATGGGGCGGTATGCCTGTGTTTGGATATACAAGCATACCGCAGTTTCTTATGTTTGTCGTTCACACATTGTGAAATCGGGCCTGCGCCTCAAGACAGGATACGGCATAAGGGTTTCCCATTTCAGACAGGGAAGAGAGCATGGCGCTGCCGATCAGGCGGCATTCGCCCATGCGGAATCCCGTGCCGTTCAGGCCGAAGTACCACAGCAGTGCCTTGTAGTACACAGCCGCAGATACTCCGGAGGAAGAGGCATACAGCATACAGAGCAGATCGTGGATCTGTTTATGATGCTGTTTCCGGAACGAAGCTTTACGGCTTTTCTCGCACTCAATATCTTCCTTTTCGCAGCCGACAAGATACCAGTCGCGGAAGAATTCCTGTTTTGAGATCATTTTGCAACTGAGCTTTTGCAGTCCGAGAAACGTTCCGGGATAACAGGAAAAGAGACCGGAAACCAGAAGCCACCAGAGAGAGTTTGCGGCAGCTTCCGGAAGGGGCGTTTCTTTAAGGCAGGTCTCATACAGCTCAAGGCACCTTGAAAAGGCGTGCCCGGGAAAGGCAAGCGTACTGCTGATTTCTGATGCGGCTTCCTGATGCAGCGCATACGCATTCCGGAAGGCTGTATCCTGCAGAGCAGTATCGCTTTGCAAGACAGGAAGCATACCGGTGAACAGATCTTGAATCCGCTTTTTATCATCAACAGGAAGTGAAAGGAAGTCGGGAAAGGATGTACCATTTTCTCCCCAGGTCTGATAAAACAGGACGCCTTCTGAGATCCGGTAATGTCTTGCAATCTTTTCGAGCAGGTCAAAGCGCTTCTGTCCTCTTGTGCCGCTCTCGAGCATGGAAAGCGTGGCAGAAGAGTCAAACCCCAGCTGCTGTGCCAAATCCAGCTGCGTTTCGCCGTATGCTTCCCGGAGAGCGCGGATGTTTGTTCCAATCCTACTCATGGCGCACCTCCCTTCTGCAGCTGCAGAAGACAGGCCCCGCATAAGGCTTTCTGATCAAAGTTCCGGAACAGAACAGCAGAAGACCGGCAAAAGATACCGGGCATAGAAGAGTAGCGATTGTGATGTGCATAACAACACCTCCTATAGAAAAACAGTTATCGGTTCCTTCTATAGGCGTTGTATTTTTTGCGTTTTGTGAAATGAGAAGAGAAAGTGGAAAAATCCCTCTTCACAGAAAGGGATCTGGAGGAAGAGGGATATTTATTCAGTGGATTATGCAAGCTTTAGGCTTTGTGATTATCTTCTTCCCGAAGGCCTGCCCGGAGCTCTTTTTCCCATCGGGCCGGACGGCCGTTTCCCCTCGGGATGAGCAGGCCTTCTCTCCGGATGCATCTGAGGCAGGTCTCCAGGATGAGGCCTGGGCGGTGCATCTTTGTGGTGAGCGGCTCCGGAAGCAGCCAACGCACCGATCAGGGCGGCTGCCGTCGCTGTTGCATCTGAAACGGAAGTCGTATCGGCTGAAGATGTCTGCACTGGCGTTTCCTGGACCGGTTCAGCCGGAAGCGGAGCGCCGCAGGATGGACAGGTACCAAGAGACGCTTCAGCCTGCTTTCCGCAGTATTCGCATGTTACCATGGGATCCTCCTTTAGGATGGTCTGTTTAAGATACTGTAAGGAGAGCCCGGATACTCTCAGGGCTCTCCGATAAAAACGTCTTATGCCTCTGCTTTATTTGCCTCTTTATGGTCGGGCGGTGGAAGAGGCCGGCCGTTCTCATCCTTTGGGGGCTCCGGTCGGTCACCCATTGGCGGTCTCTTTCCGTCGGGAGGCGGCAGAGGCCGACCGTTTTCATCTTTCGGGGGCTCCGGTCGGTCACCCATCGGCGGCTTTATGCCGTCAGGCGG
>CACZSZ010000266.1 GCA_902783945.1 uncultured Lachnospiraceae bacterium | reverse complement strand
TGCCCTGGTTTGTACAGAATGGATACAAAATAGCTAAGGTTTGCTGTGTGGACATGTTCCCGGGAACACCGCATGTCGAGACTGTTTGCCTTTTGAACAATCGAAAATGAATTGTGACTCAAAAGAAAATGGAGAGATGGATTGAGTTCAGTACATTTTGTTGATGCCAAAGGAATACTGACCGGCAGCGGCGGTTATTACGGAATGAATATCTATCGGGGATGCAGTCACGGGTGCATTTATTGTGACAGCAGAAGCCGGTGTTACCAGTTTACACATCCGTTTGAGGATATCGAAGTAAAGCAGAACGCACCAGAGCTTTTAGAAAAGGCTTTGAAATCCAAGAGGCGAAAGTGCATGATCGGAACCGGCTCGATGTCGGATCCGTATATGCATTGTGAGGAAGAACTGCGGCTGACGAGAAAGTGCCTGGAGATTATTTTGCAAAATGGTTTTGGGGCGGCTATTCAGACAAAATCAGACCGTATCCTCCGGGACATCGATCTTCTGGATGAGATAAACCGCTCTGCGAAATGTGTGGTTCAGATGACGCTTACGACTTATGACGATGATCTGTGCCGGATTCTGGAACCGAATGTCTGTAATACAAAGCGCCGGATAGAGGTGTTGGAAGAGATGCAGAAACGAGAAATCCCGACTGTTGTGTGGATGACACCGATCCTGCCATTCATCAATGATACGGAGGAAAACATTACTTCTATCCTGAACGAATGCATTCGGACCGGCGTAAAAGGCATCATGGATTTTGGGGTGGGTCTGACATTGCGTGAAGGTGACCGGGAATATTATTATGCAGCACTTGATGAGTTTTTTCCGGGGATGAAGGAGCGCTATATCAAACTGTATGGAAATGCATATGAACTTCCGAGTCCCAAAGCCGGAGAACTGACAGAGATAATCCGGCAGACCTGTAAGAAAAATAATATTCTGTCAAGTACGGAGGAATGTTTTAAGTATTTGCGTGAACTGCCGGAGAAGTATCCGCAGATGAGTATATTTGACCTGCCTTAGTTATTTACACTTCATTTTACCGGGGGTAATTCAGATGAAGAAATGGCTTAGAACAGCAAAATGTTATGCGGCGAAAATCGCAGCTGCTGTGATAAGTGTTGTTATGCTCCCGGGTTTTTACGGGGAATCTGTCTTTGCAGGAGAGGCGGAAGAAGCCGCCGCTGTGGACGATCCTTCCCGTCTTGTTGATATCTATTGTTCACAAAGCGCGAAAGATGCTCTCGGAAACGATCAGCTTCAGGATCTGGTCGAATTAATTGTCACTTCTATCGAACCTCAGGCTGTAAATCTTCTTGTCGGGAGTTTTCCCTGCTTTGAGGATGCGGCGGCAAATGACGAGCTTGGCAGAGAGATTGGTCTGTATATTTATTACGGAGCAGGTGATCAGGATGGAATTGAAGAGCATGAAAACGTCGCTCCCGGAGTCTATGCATATGTTCTTGGTGCTCCGGAGTATGAGGCAGACGAAAGCAAAAGTGTCTACAAATACATGATCTGCATGGATGCGCAGTCTTTAAACGCGAGCGTCGACATAAATAATCCTGTGCTGGAACTGGACGGTCAGACCCGTATTCAGCTGGATACCACCTTCTGCCATGAATTGTTTCACGCTTTTATGGACGATTACAATCGTGTCGGTATGTCCGGCTATACTGATTTTACTTCTTACTTATTCTGCCCTGAAGAAGAAATCACAGTCGATGAGGGAGATAAGCTGATAGAGGAGACTATGTTCCCAAATTGGTTCATAGAAGGTCTGGCCGGATGTGTCGGCAATATATATCCGGCAGATCTGGATTTGTTCCGGGAATATCATTATGACCTTGATACACAGCAGTATCTCGATACCTGCACGAGCGGTCAGCTGTGCCGCATGTATGCCAATATGGGTTATCTGGAAGGTACCGGCGCGGATCGGTACAATCTGGAAGCAGCGTCAGAGGATAACACGGACGGACATGTTAACGGATCGACTTATGTCTCCGGGTATATGGCGTGTCTGTACCTGGCAGATCTGGCATATCGGGATATGAAAGGTTCCGACGCAGTAACCTTTGATCAGAATGGTGATATAGAATCCATATCCAGTGAAAAGCTGCGGGAAGGGCTGAGCGAAATCCTTTACCTTCTGCATCTGGGCGGCACGCTTGATGAAATCATCAGTGAAATCTCCGGCGGTGCTTACGAGAACACAGAAGATTTCACGGAACGCTTTATCAAGGGAACCTATAACGAGGAAATGCAGGATTATAATGGGGATCCGCAGTCACTGTCATTTTGTGTGGGATATCTTAATTACATGAACAGGCTGGATGCCGTGGATCCGGAAACCCATCCTGCAGGTTCGGTGCTGATGGACGATTTTGGTTCAATGCAGCCTACGCCTCTTGAGAAAGATATAGTTGCCACCTCGGATTTTTACAGGATCGTAGAAGAGAACACCATGACGGAGTCAACGGTCTCATATGAAAATACAAAGGATGGCGGAACCTCTTACAGCGGAAGGGACAGTTTTGAAACAGTGGCAGAACTATTCAGGAATGATCATTCATAAAAGCACTGCCAGTGATTTTGATTATTTATGGCTGATAGTTCTGTACAGCATCAGAAATGAACTGTGGTCTTTTCTGAAAGAAGGTTTTGAGATTGTCAATGCAGCTGTTCCATTCCCAGGGGGTGCGGCCAAAACGTTTATAATAATCTGACATGAAAGGCTTATACAGAGCAGCGAGTCTGTCGACTTCTGCTATAGCCTTATCGGGGGCAAAAGTATTTTCTGATAAATAATTTATTTTTTCGGCGAACTTATTTTGAAAATCTGAATTCTTCATAGCGCTGGCAAACAGAGGATCATTTTCAAGTGTTTTAGAAAAGGAATTGTATGTATATGAGGTTGCCTCTTCATTATAGAGCGTTGATGAATATTCTGTATCATACAAAATCCAACGCCATTTGCCATCACCGAAATTATTGTTCTCGGGTGTTCTGACACGCCACAGACGGGTATTCTTCTTTGGACCCCAGTCGGCGTTGCTGATGTAAATCTGTACGGCATAATAATCAATCATAGAGTCAACATCGGCAATGCTGCAGAATTCTTTATAAACAGCAGGATCAGATAAATCTTTGTTTGCATAAGATATCAAATCTTCATATAAAGAAATGTCTTCGTCTTCGCCTTCTTCGATTTCAGCTTCTTCAACTAAGACTACATTCTTCTTAGTCACATTGTAATGGTCTGCAAGGAATTTATCACTGTACTTTTCCTGTAGGACATAGATCCCCATATATTCTCCATTTATGTAGAGAACCGCAGGTCTGCTTGCCTGGGTGGTGATATCAAGATTTTTTGCCAGGTTCTGGATCAACGAATCGTGAAATTTAAGAGCAGCATTTTCGTTTCCGCCATTTCTCAACATGAATTCCTTGTAAGAAGTGAGAAGCTGTCCATCGGTGTTTTTTGAATTATCGAACAAAGCGTAGTTTAGTTCTTTTGAACCGTAATCGTCCCGGAAGTAAATATTGAAAGATTTTTGTGGGTACATACGGCTTACACCGCCGCGAACTCTGATGCCGCAGTTATCAAGAATATATGTCTTTTTCCCATTGAGTTCATCAAAGATTTCAATGGCAGCCGTACGTTCCCATTCTCTGCCTTTCTGTGTATAGTTGCCTTGATAAAACCATATTTCGTTATTGGCTATGATATCATTTGCTCCGGGTGTATTAGCCCAGGCATCATAGTAAGCACCTTTGACCATAATGCCTGAATTGTAATCTAAGAAATTGCTGTAATCTGTTGAAAGGGCGATTACGATCACGGGTTCTCTGTCATGAAAAAAGTATGTTCTTGTTGCTGTCGGGGTTGTGGTGCCTTCAGGTGATGCTGCGATGGCTTTTAATGTAATAGCCTTTGGCAGGGTGCTGTCTTCGTAAATTTTATATTTGCCAACATTTATATTGTCGGATTCGGCAGCAAATACACTGCTGTTTGCCTGCAGGGAGAGAGGATTTGTGTATTTTGCAGATGCGATTGTAGGATCGGAACCATCTGTCGTATAATAAATGTCATAACCTGCTGGCGCATATAGTTCAATGTTTTTCCCTGTAATGTCAGCACCGGCATCAATGGAAAACGTTACCTCGGCATTTTCGATTAGGCTGTCAGATGTTTCGTTACTTTCTGCTGCCGCACATACCGTCTGAACAGTATCAGTGTCTGATATAACGGTTATGCAGCAAACCATAATAATACAAGTGAGGAGAAAGGAAAAAGACCGATGTTTATTCATAATAACTATCTCCCTTAGGGCAAAGAACATTGCATATAAAGGACATCAAAAAAAGGTATTTTTCAATTATGAGTATAAACCTGAATTTCCAAAACGCAAACTTTCTTTTGCTTCGCCGGAGATTATGGAGGAAACCCGGCTGGCTTTCATTGCCAGAAGGAGGTGGGATATCACTACAATGAAAATAAGGAAAACCAGGGAATCTGATTTTGACCGGATCATGAAGATATATGCCCGTGCGAGAGAGTTTATGGTCAAAACCGGAAATCCGAATCAGTGGGGACCGACAAACTGGCCGCCCGAGGCGTTGATCCATAATGATATCAAGGACGGCAACAGTTATGTATGCCTCAATAATAGGGAAGAAGTTATCGGTACATTCTTTTTTATACAGGGGCAGGACATTGAACCGACCTATTGCAGCATATCTGACGGAGAATGGATCAATAATAGTAAATACGGAGTAGTACACAGAATCGCTTCAGACGGTTCTGAAAAAGGGACAGGACAATTTTGTATCGAATGGGCATACGAACAATGCAGACATCTGCGGATCGATACACATACCGATAATAAAGTTATGCAGAACCTGCTTGAAAAACTTGGGTTTGTCAAATGTGGGATAATATATGTAGTTGAAGACAACTATCCAAGATACGCATACGAAAAGGCAGAATAATGGATTTTGACACGTTTTCAAATATTGTCGAAGAAGAACTGGCTCTGCTTCCGGAATATGTGCATGAAGAACTGAACGGAGGTGTGCTGACGGACCGCAGTGTCTATTTGCATCCGGGACGGGTGACAGATGACCTGTATATTCTGGGGACATATTCGAGTGATCCTGTTATGGGAAAACAGATCGTTCTGTACTATGGGTCATTCATGGCCGTAATGGGCCATGAAAAAGAACAGGCAATACGGGCACAGATCCGGGAAACTCTGAGACATGAATTCCGGCACCATCTGGAAACGAGGGCCGGTCTGTTTCATGCGGGGACACTTATCGAGGAAGACAGGAATGCCATGAAAAAGTATTATATGAGGCACAGAAGCGTTCCGGGAACGCAATAATAGTATTTGACAATATGAATATTTCACTTTATTATTTTAATTTAGGTTTGTTGAATACTATTTGTATTAATTAATAGAGGAAACTGACGGATGTCCGGAATTATTCTTCAGATACAGGGTCTTACCCAGCAGTTCAAAGGTGTGCTTGCGGTGGATCACATTAATATGGAACTGGAAAAGGGCCGCATATACGGCCTGATCGGAACCAATGGTGCGGGCAAGAGTACTGTTGTAAATATGATCTCCGGGAATCTGGCCCCTACAGCGGGAGAAATTGTGTTCAACGGGAAACATGTGGAACGTACCGATGCTGCCCACCACGCCAGGGAAGGAATTGCAAGAACATTCCAGAATCTCCGCCTTTTTGGCGATCAGACGGTGATGGACAATGCCGTTACGGCCAGTCAGATCACCCGAAGATACAATCTTTTTGAGATGCTGGCTTATCTGCCCCGCTACCGCCGTGAAGAAAAAGAATTTCGGGAAAATGCCTGGGAAGCCCTGAAAACCATGAGCATCGAGCAATATGCCGAAACACAGGCCGACAACCTTCCCTATGGGCTGCAGCGCAGACTGGAAATTGCCCGCTGTCTCGCTATCCGTCCTAAGCTTCTGCTTCTGGATGAGCCTGCGGCCGGCATGAATCCCCAGGAAAGTATGCAGCTTGTGGAAGACATCCGCGGCATACACAGAGACCATCCGGATATGACGATCCTTCTTATTGAGCATGATATGAAGGTGGTCATGAATCTGTGTGAGTATATATATGTTATGGCTTCCGGAAAAATGATCGCGGAAGGGACACCAAAAGAGATCTACGAACACGACGAGGTGATTTCCGCCTATCTGGGAGGTTCAGTGCATAGAAAGAAAGGCCCGGCGTCATGTTAAAGGTAAGTAATCTGAACATCAGTTATAAAAAGATCAATGCTGTCCGGAACGTATCTTTTGAAATCCGGGAAGGGGAGATCGTCTCTCTTATAGGTGCTAACGGTGCCGGGAAAACTTCTACCATGCGTGCCATTTCCGGATTGGTAAAGGCCCGTTCCGGTTCTATTCTTTTTAATGGAAAAGAAGTTCTCGGCATGACTCCCACGCAGATCGTGGCTTCCGGGATCGTACATGTGCCGGAAGGACGTCAGGTGTTCAGCAAGCTCAGCGTGGGCGAAAATCTGGAGATGGGCGGTTATCTTACAAAAGACCGGAAGGTGGTCAGAGAAAGGATGGACCGCATATTTCAGCTGTTTCCGATATTAAAAGAACGGATCCATCAAAAAGCCGGCAGCCTGTCAGGCGGAGAGCAGCAGATGCTGGCCATCGGCCGGGGTCTGGTAACAGGATCCAAACTGCTTCTTCTGGATGAGCCTTCTCTGGGACTGGCTCCCATTATTGTCGAGCAGGTTTTTGAGGTTATACAGAAACTGAAAGAAAGCGGGATGACCATATTGCTGGTAGAACAGAATGCCTGGGACGCCATGGCGATCTCGGACCGCACATACATAATGGAAAGCGGAGCCATCGTATTAGAAGGACCCAGCGAAGAGGTGGCGGAGAATGAAGAAGTAAAACGGATCTATCTGGGAGGAAAAGAGACATGGGTTTCTTCTCTGCAC
>CACZSZ010000265.1 GCA_902783945.1 uncultured Lachnospiraceae bacterium | reverse complement strand
CACGTACGGAGGCGCCTCAAGGATGGCAGAGTATGAGCTCGTTCTGCAGGTTGCACTGAAACTGAAAAATGAACTGGTTGCCCGCGGGTATTCGGTCGTGCTTACGAGAGAAAATCATGAAACAGTGATCAGTAATATCGAACGGGCTCAGGTCGCCAATGCGGCAAATGCAGATGCTTATATCCGGATCCATGCCAATGGCGGAGGAGGTCCGGGAACGATCACAATGTGTACTACGGATAAAAATGTGCACACAAGAGCTGTATATGACCAATCCAACAGGCTTTCGCAGATTCTGCTGAATACATACTGTAGTGTAACAGGACGGAGAAACCTCGGTGTTGTCTATACGGATGATCTGACCGGGAGCAACTGGGCAACGGTGCCGACAACACTGATTGAGCTGGGATTCATGACTGTGCCGGAAGAAGATCTCTGGATGGCATCCGCCGAAGGGCAGGCATTAATGGTAAAAGGGATGGCTGATGCATTAGATATTTATTTCAGCTGATCCGCTGACAAGATACGAATTAAAAAGATAAGAAGTCGAAAGGTCCTGAAACCCACCTCATATGGTACAGGTTTCCGGACCTTTTGTAATAGTATAGGTTTTACAATCCTGACTGTCAGCCGTGTGAATGCGAAGCCGGAGTTGGCAGTTAGCTCGAAAGACCGTTGTCAACGCATAGCAGATATATAAGAGATCCGGCTTTGTTCTGCAAATACGAAAACCTATATCTGTACGTATGGCTAGTGCGGTTGACATCGGGTCACTGCAGTGGTATTTTGAATTCAGTAATTCATGCGGCGTTCGCCGCGGATTTCCCTTGTATTTTATCATCGAAGAAACAGTTGACAAGTACGTATGCATGCATTATAGTATACGTACGGGGCGAACATGTGTTCGCTATCGGAGAACAGAAAGGAATAAAACATGGCAAACGAAGATAAACAGAAAGCGCTGGAGGCGGCGCTCGGTCAGATCGAGAAGCAGTTCGGAAAAGGTACGGTCATGAAGCTCGGCGAGCAGGCAGAGATTCTGAATGTGGAAGCCATTTCCACGGGTTCACTCAGTCTGGATATGGCGCTCGGGGTCGGCGGGATCCCGCGCGGAAGGATCGTGGAAATATACGGACCGGAATCCTCCGGTAAGACGACGGTAGCACTGCACATGGTCGCAGAGGTGCAGCGGCAGGGAGGAATTGCCGGATTTATCGATGCCGAACATGCGCTGGATCCTGTATATGCTGCCAATATCGGCGTGGATATCGATAATCTGTACATCTCCCAGCCCGACAGCGGCGAGCAGGCGCTGGAAATAACCGAAACCATGGTACGCTCCGGTGCGGTTGATATCATCATAGTAGACTCTGTTGCGGCTCTGGTTCCTAAAGCGGAGATTGACGGTGATATGGGAGACTCTCACGTCGGCCTTCAGGCGCGTATGATGTCGCAGGCTTGCCGTAAACTGACGGCCGCTATCAGCAAAACAAACTGTACCGTTATCTTTATCAACCAGCTTCGGGAAAAGGTCGGTGTCATGTTTGGCAATCCCGAGACGACAACAGGCGGACGTGCTCTTAAATTCTATGCATCTGTTCGTCTCGACGTCAGAAGGGTGGAATCTCTGAAACAGGGAGGCGAAGTGGTCGGAAATCACACCCGCGTCAAAGTTGTGAAAAACAAAGTCGCACCGCCTTTCCGGGAGGCTCATTTCGATATCATGTTCGGAAAAGGTATTTCCATCGAGGGAGATGTGCTGGATCTTGCAACAGATAAAAATATTATCCAGAAAAGTGGAGCGTGGTACGCGTATAACGGCGAAAAGATCGGACAGGGGCGTGAGAATGCCAAACTGTATCTGGCAGAACATCCGGAAATCTTGTTTGAAGTCGAAAATAAGGTGAGGGAAGCAAACGGACTGGCTCCGAGGGACGCCGGAGAGTTTGCGGCAGATAACGGAGCTGATGAATCGTGATCGAATGGAAGACAGGCGCCGCGGAAGAACATGCGGAAAAACTGATAAACGATGATCATAAAAGAGCTGCATCAAAAGCGATGCAGCTGCTTTTATACAGGCAGCGGACGGAAAAAGAACTGAGGGCAAAGCTTTATGAAAAGGGTTTTTCGGAAGAAGCATCCGAAGCGGCGATCGCCTATGTGAAGTCCTTCGGCTACCTGGATGACAGACGTTATGCGGAAGTATATCTGCATAGTCAGAAAGAAAAGAAAAGCAGAGCTGTTATACGGAGAGAACTGCAGGATAAAGGTGTCTCTTCGGCGTGGATCGATCTTGCTTTTGAAGAGGAACCGGAGGAAGAAGGGAAGATTATTTATTCACTGCTGTGCAAGCGTGCCGGTGAGCCGCACAGGATGGAAGAAAAAGAACTGAGACGCCAGGTGCAATATCTGATCCGAAAAGGGTTTTCCTCCTCAGATATCTGGAAACAGCTGAGAAAATACCAGGAGTCACAGTAGGAAATAACGCCTGTTTTCATTCATGTTTGCCTGGTATTTGCCTTGACAGTTTGTGCAGAAGTGTATAAAATAGTTTGATGTAATTATGCACTATGACAACTGAATAAGGAGGTAACCCTGT
>CACZSZ010000264.1 GCA_902783945.1 uncultured Lachnospiraceae bacterium | reverse complement strand
GAAAAAGGACTGATCGTCGGCAATATACGCATGGGTTTCGGGCATTACCGCATTTCCATGGCCATCGCTTCGGCTGCGCATGCTATGGGTTATCAGCCCTACTGGATGGATCTGAATTCCTTTCCGGAGACATCCTGCACAAAGGTGATCAGTGCTCAGAATGATCTGTATTCCATGGGGTCACGGCTGTCGCAGAAAAGCAGACTGTTCAATAAACTGTTCTGGGAACCGATGAATTACGAAGGATTCCGACGTCTGTCCTACAATGCTTCCGATCAGAAAAATGCTGAGATCATGGCGGCTGTTTTTCGCAATATTCCGAAGGATATCCCGCTTGTGGGTACACATGTATGGCCGGCACAGGCAGCTCTTCACGGCGGGATGAAATATGTTGTAAATGCTGTTCCGGATAACTGGCCCATGGCGCTGCATCTTGCTGAAGGCAGTGTCCATACCATTCAGACCTGGCAGAGTTATCAGGGATACCGGATCCTGAACGGTATGCAGGGAAATGATGTACTCCAGCCGATGCCGGCGGACAGCCTTGTATATACCGGACATTATATAGATGATGAACTGGTAGGAAACATCGAAACAGATTGTGCCGCACGGATCGGAAGAAAGGATCGGAAAGCCCCCATGCGCTTCTTGCTGACAATAGGCGGTGCCGGTGCACAGCGGGAAATCTTTACAGCTGTGATCCGCCACCTGCTTCCTGCAGTCAGAAAGGGAAAAGCGGTATTATATGTGAATGTCGGAGATTACAGGAACGTTTGGGAAGAACTTGCCGGTTCCGTTTCCGGTCTGGAAAAGAATGCGGTTCTGCACTTCAATGACTGGGAGGATACTAAGGATTTTGCAGAACAGATGCTTACGGAAGAGACGGAAGGTATTCATGCATTCTGGCATGAAAACATATTTGAGGCCGTGTACTGTACAAATCTTCTGATGCGGAGCTGTGATGTACTGATCACCAAACCGAGTGAACTGTCGTTTTATCCTGTCCCGAAATTGTTTATCAGAAGGATAGGAGGGCATGAACAGTGGGGAGCAGTCCACAGTGCCGAAATAGGAGACGGTACTCTGGAATGCAGGGATATTCCGCATGTACTGCAGATGCTGGATCTGTTCCTTAATGACGATACGTATCTTGTACAAATGTGTGAAAACATCTGTGTCAATAAAAAAGCGGGAATATATGACGGGGCCTATCGTGTGGTGGAGATCGTCGAAAACCTCAGAAAGGAAAAAACGGAGACAGTATAGTGAAAGGCAGTTGCGGAGTGCATTGAACCGTCAGGATAATGACGGAAAAAACTGAACAGGAGGAGAAAAAGGTGAAGCTGAGCGGCAAGGAAAAAGTGTCATATGGGTTGGGAGCTGTCGGAAAAGACATGGTCTATATGCTTTCTGCCAGTTATGTGCTGTATTATTTCCAGGATGTCTGCGGTGTGCCGGCACTTGCCATGGGTGTTATTCTTATGGCAGCGCGCGTATTTGATGCTTTCAATGATCCGATCATGGGAGTGATCGTTGCAAGGACAAGAACAAGATGGGGAAAATTCCGGCCGTGGCTTCTGATCGGAACGGTCACCAATGCCGTGATCCTGTACATAATGTTTGCGGCGCCGCCTGCACTGGACGGCAGGGGACTGGTCGCCTATGCAGCTGTCACCTACATTCTTTGGGGTGTCACATACACCATGATGGATATTCCCTACTGGTCCATGATCCCTGCCTTTACAGACAGCGGAAAAGAGCGCGAAAATCTGACTACGCTTGCCAGATCCTGTGCCGGTGTCGGCTCGGCGATCATCACCATTGTGACAATGCTGGCCGTACATACGCTCGGAGGCAATAATGAGCGTGTCGGATTCCGCAGTTTTGCTTTGATCATCGCGGTACTCTTTGTAGTCTTTATCGTACTCACATGCGTCAATATCAAAGAAAAAGCCACGATCGACATGGAAGCGCCTTCGATCGGAAAGATGTTCCGGGCACTGATCCAGAATGATCAGGCAATGACCATAGTCATTACGATCGTCGTGATCAACTGTGCGATCTATATCACATCCAATCTTGTGATCTATTTCTTTAAGTATGATTTCGGAGGAACAGGCTGGTTTAACAGCTATACGGTGTTCAATACATTCGGCGGAGCCATACAGATCCTTTCGATGATGATCTTTTTCCCGCTGATGCGCCGCTTCATGAATACGATCCGTGTCTTCTATGTATGTCTTGCGAGTGCTGTCATCGGCTATGCGGTCCTGCTCATTCTGGCATTTACAAATATGTCAAATGTCTTTGTATTGTTTATTCCGGCATTCTTTATATTTGCTGCCAATGGTGTTCTGCAGGTTCTGACGACGATCTTTCTGGCAAACACAGTGGATTATGGGGAACTCCAGAACGGAAGACGAGACGAGTCGGTCATTTTTTCCATGCAGACATTTGTCGTCAAGCTGGCTTCCGGTATTGCGGCACTTGTTGCTTCCATCAGTCTCTCTGTTTTTTCACTGAGCAGCGAGACAACGACAGAGGCTGAGCAGACGATCGATTTTGCCAAAAATGTAGCCGCTTCCTCCAAGGCGGGACTGCGTATGACAATGACTATTATCCCGGTGATCCTTCTGTTTATCGGTTTGTTCTGGTTCCGGAAAAAATACATGCTGACTGATGCGGAAATGGAACGGATCACAGCTGAAGTACATAAAAAGAGGGGAGTATCATGATAAAGATCCGCAATACACTGTTCATGCTGACCACACCGCATTCCGCTTATGCTTTCCGGCGTATGGATACCGGTCATCTGGAACATCTGTACTATGGACCATCATTGGGTGATCCCGATCTGCTGACAGAATCTGCACTGGAACACTGCACAGATGCCATACGGGAAAGAAAAGAGTTTCCCGGCGGCAATATGATCGAGTATGACCCGGGACATCCCTCTCTTAATCTGGAGGATTCCTGTCTGGAAGTTTCTTCCTATGGGAAAGGAGATATCCGGGAGCCGTTTGTTGAAATTCTTCACGCGGACGGGAGTTTTACTTCGGATTTTCTGTTTGAGAAGGCAGAAATACGTGAGCGGAAGGAACCTCTTCAGACTATGCCCGCATCGTATGCGGAAGAGAACTGCGAGCAGCTTGTCGTAACTCTTCTGGATGCTTCTTATGACATTCGACTGGAATTATGCTACAGCGTTTTTGAAGACTGTGACTGTATCGTACGCAGTGCAAGGATCCTTAACAGCAGCCTGGAAACAGTTCGTGTCAAGCGGCTGATGAGTGCCATGCTGGATTTTAACGACGGCGGATATGAGATGAGCATATTTCACGGGGCCTGGGCCAGAGAGATGGAACGGGCGGTCGTGCCTGTAACTGCCGGAAAGTTCGTGAATGCTTCGTATACAGGCACCAGTTCCAGCAGAGCAAATCCACTTGTGTTGCTGCACAAAAAAGAGACGGGTGAACGGAATGGATTGTGCTATGGGATGAATCTGATCTACAGCGGCAATCACTATGAAGCCTGCGAGGTCAACTCTTTCGGAAAGACCCGCCTGATCACAGGAATCAATCCCGCTTCTTTTTCCTGGCTGTTGGAACCGGGAGAGGTTTTTGAAGCTCCCGAGGCCGTGATGACTGTAACCGGACGGGGATTCACGCGGCTCAGTCATCAGATGCACCGGTTCGTGAGAAATCACATTGTCAGAGGATACTGGAAGGATCGGGTGCGGCCTGTTCTGCTGAACAGCTGGGAAGCTGCCTATTTTAAAATTGATGAGACAAAGCTGCTGAGGATGGCGAAGGCGGCGAAAGAAGTGGGAATTGAATTATTCGTCATGGATGACGGATGGTTCGGGGAAAGAGATGAAGATACCCGTTCGCTGGGAGACTGGAAAGCAAATACCAAAAAGCTTCCCGGAGGAATTAAAAGACTCAGTGAAAAGATAACAGAGATGGGGATGGATTTCGGACTGTGGGTAGAGCCCGAAATGGTCAATACAGACAGTGACCTGTACCGAAGTCATCCGGACTGGGTCATGCAGATCCCCGGGAAACCACACTCGGAAGGAAGACATCAGAGAGTGCTGGATTTTGCCAATCCTGAAGTGGTTTCTTACATGACGGAACAGATGAAGGAGGTCTTCCGGTCAGGGAGGATTTCCTATGTGAAATGGGATATGAACCGTATTCTGTCAGATGTGTTTTCTCCGTCACTCCCGGCGGAGCGTCAGGAGGAAACGGCACACAGATATATGCTGGGTGTCTACAGGATGATGAAAGATCTGACAGAAGAGTTTCCGGAGATTTTGTTTGAAGGCTGTGCCTCAGGCGGCAACAGGTTTGATCTGGGCATTCTGTGTTATTTTCCGCAGATCTGGGCCAGCGATGATACGGATGCACTGCAGAGGGTACGTATTCAGGAAGGGTATAGTTTCGGGTATCCGATGTCGGTGATCGGGGCTCATGTTTCGGCAAGCCCCAACCATCAGACACTTCGTACGGTATCACTGGAGTCAAGATTTGCCGTAGCAGCGTTCGGTATACTGGGATATGAACTTAATCTGGCGGATCTTTCAAGATCCGATCTGAACAAGATAAAAGAGCAGATCCTGATCTACAAGGAATGGCGGGAAGTTCTGCAGAAAGGATATTTTTACCGCGGTATCTATGAAAATACACACGAGTGGACTTGTGTTTCCGAAGACCAGAAGAAAGCTGTGAGCATGATGTTCCGGGAACTGGCCGTGCCAAATCAGACGCACACGGTGTTCCATCCGAGAGGACTGGATAAAAAGACTATGTACTCGGTATTCAATATCAAAACAGATCTGGATATCCGCCAGTTCGGAGATCTGATCAATACAGCATCTCCCGTACATATCCGTCAGGGTTCACAGCTTCACAATATACTGTCAAAATTTGTGAAGATGCCGGGAGAACAGGAAGATTTTCTTATTCCGGGAGCTGTTCTGATGCGGGCCGGCGTGACACTCTCACCAGCGTATGCAGGAACCGGGTTCAATGAAAAGACCCGCTGCTTCCCTGATTTCAGCTCAAGGCTGTATTTCATGGAAGCGCAGGATTGAAAATGAAAATGTTCAGATTCCAACAGGGATTTGACACAACCGGCTCTTTATCAGCTCTCCAGGTGTGATTTTGCTGTTGAAAGCATGAGTTTGATCCGGTTCAGCTGGTTTACTTCCGAGGCGCCTGGATCGTAATCGATCGCCACGATATTGGCGCGCGGATAATCCTGACGGATTTTCTTGATGACACCCTTGCCGACGATATGATTCGGCAGACAGCCGAATGGCTGAATGCATACAATGTTTTCCACGCCGGCATGAATGAGTTCCATCATTTCACCGGTCAGGAACCAGCCTTCGCCGGTCTGATTTCCGGTTGAGACGATCGGCTCGGCATAGGCTGCCAGCTTTTCGATATCGGCGGAAGGAGTGAAGTGCCTGCTGCGGAGGTATTCTTTGTCCGCAGTCCGGCGCAGGTAACTGACTGCTTTAATGGCCAGATTGCAAAGCATTCTGGATTTTTTTGATCCTCCGAGATGCTCATACCGGAAATTAACATTGTAAAAACTGTACATAAAGAAGTCCACAAAATCCGGGACAACAGCCTCTGCTCCTTCTGATTCCAGGAGTTCGACCAGATGGTTGTTGGCTGCAGGAGCATATTTTACCAGTATTTCACCGACAATTCCGACACGCGGTTTGCGTGCTGTACCGATGGGAAGCCGGTCAAAATCGCGTATAATACTGCGGCACAGGTTCTTGAATTTGTTCCAGGAGAGGCGTTTTGCCGTCAGATATTTTATACAGATCGCTTCCCATTTCTTATGCAGTGCATTGGCAGAGCCGGGGATTTTTTCATAGGGTCTCATACGGTACAGACACTTCATAAAGATGTCCCCGAGGATCGCAGCCAGTGCGGCCCGTACGAACATATCCACCGTGATCTTGAATCCGGGATTGCTCTCCAGACCGACCAGATTGGCGGAGATGACCGGAATCTGCTCCATGCCGGCTTTTTTCAGTGCCCGGCGGATAAAAGCTATATAGTTTGATGCACGGCATCCGCCGCCGGTCTGACTCATGATGACTGCTGTATGGTTCAGGTCATACTTTCCGGACTCAAGAGCTTCCATGATCTGTCCGACAACGAGCAGCGAAGGATAACAGGCATCATTATTGACATATTTAAGACCGACATCAACAGCGTCTTTATTGTCATTTCCCAGTACGACAAAATTATATCCGCAGGAATTAAAAGATGCTTCGATCAGTGAAAAATGGATCGGGGACATCTGCGGGCACAGGATCGTATAACCGCTCTGACGCATTTCTTCAGTGAATACCACACGTTCTTTCGGAGCAGCTGAAGCCAGTTCTTTCTGTGCTTTTCTGTCACGGGCACGCAGAGCAGCCAGAAGGGAACGCACACGGATCCTGGCAGCGCCGAGGTTGTTCACTTCATCTATTTTAAGTACGGTGTAGATCTTGTTTTTTGCATTCAGAATCTCGTATACCTGATCCGTTGTTACAGCATCCAGACCGCATCCGAAAGAATTGAGCTGGATCAGATCAAGATCGCTGCGGGTGCGCGCATAGTGGGCAGCTGCATACAGGCGGGTGTGATACATCCACTGATCGTTGACGCGGATCGGGCGTTCTACATGGCCGAGATGCGATATGGAGTCTTCGGTCAGAACAGCCACATCATACGAATTGATCATATCCGGGATGCCGTGATGGATTTCCGGATCAATATGATACGGCCGGCCGGCGAGGACAATGCCGCGGTGTCCTGTCTCTTCCATCCAATGGAGAGTTTCCACACCCTTATTCTCAATATCTTTGCGGACGCGGGCCATTTCTTCCCATCCCTCACGGCAGGCTTCGCGGATTTCACTTTCCGGGATATCCGAAAAAATCTTGACAAGTTCGTCAGCCAGGATCTTTTCGCTGGAAAGGGCTACGAAAGGATTCAGAAAACGTACTGAAGGATCCCGAAGGGATTCCACGTTATTTTTGATGTTTTCAGCATAGGAGGTGACGATCGGGCAGTTGTAGTGATTTACGGCACCTGCGAATTCATTTCTTTCATAAGGAATGCACGGATAGAAAATAAACCGGATCCCCTCTGCCAGAAGCCATTCAATGTGTCCGTGAGCGATCTTGGCCGGGTAACAGGCTGTGTCGCTGGGGATCGATTCGATACCGAGTTCATAGATGGCGCGTGTCGATGCAGGTGAGAGAACGACCTCATAT
Organism: uncultured Lachnospiraceae bacterium; assembly: GCA_902783945.1. Taxonomy (GTDB): domain Bacteria; phylum Bacillota; class Clostridia; order Lachnospirales; family Lachnospiraceae; genus Bilifractor. Next base: position 25,703 of record CACZSZ010000264.1, on the reverse strand, counting down.
CCGAGTTTTGTAAAGAAAGTAAACCAGAGAGGATAGTTCTCATACATGTTCAGAACGCGCGGAATACCGACACGGCCGCGTACGGCTTTATCGGCAGAAAGAGGCGTGTAGCTGAACAGCCGGTTATATTTATATTCAAAAAGATTCGGAATATGGTTGGCATTTTTCTCTTTGCCGATACCGCGTTCACAGCGATTTCCGCTGATGTACCTGCGTCCGCCGGAAAAATGATTGACTGTCAGACGGCAGCGGTTCGTGCAGCCTTTGCAGTAGGTCATTTTTGTGGAATACTCCAGTGTGTTGATCTGTTCGATCGGCAGCATGGAGGTTTCCTTTCCCTCACAGCGGTCCCGTGCGATCAGAGCGGCGCCGAAAGCCCCCATGATCCCGGCAATATCCGGACGAATGGCTTCGCATTCCGCAATACGTTCAAAACTGCGCAGAACAGCGTCGTTGTAAAAGGTGCCGCCCTGTACAACAATATGCTGTCCGAGTTCCCGGGCATCCGATACTTTGATCACTTTGTACAGAGCGTTTTTTATGACGGAATAAGCCAGACCGGCTGAAATATCTGCTACGGAAGCGCCTTCTTTCTGAGCCTGTTTGACCTTGGAATTCATGAAAACAGTACAGCGTGTGCCGAGGTCAATGGGATGTTCGGCAAACAAGGCTTCTTTTGCAAAGTCCTGCACGCTGTAATCCAGTGACTGGGCGAAATTCTCGATGAATGAGCCGCATCCGGAGGAACAGGCTTCATTCAGAAGTACACTTTCCACAGCACCGTTCTTGATCTTGATGCATTTCATGTCCTGTCCGCCGATATCCAGAATGCAGTCGACTTCCGGGTCAAAAAAGGCAGCAGCAGTATAATGAGCGATCGTTTCGACCTCGCCCTCATCCAGCATCAGAGCGGATTTGATAAGTTCTTCCCCATAACCGGTAGAGCATGCATATACGATTTTTGCCGTATCCGGCAGTTTGGCATAGATTTCCTGAATGGCGCGGATCGAAGTGGCCAGAGGATTGCCCTGGTTATTGGCATAGAAGGAGTGAAGCAGAGCGCCGTCTTCGCTGATCAGTGCTGTTTTTGTCGTGGTGGAACCGGCATCGATACCGAGATAGCAATTGCCACTGTACGAAGCCAGATCCTCTGTATGTACTTTGTTGACTTTCTGACGTTCAAGAAAATCCGCGTAATCCTGATCGGTGGCAAAGAGCGGATCCATACGTGCGACTTCCATCTCCATTTTTATTCCGTTGCGAAGCCGTGTCTTAAATGCGATCAGGTCAATGACCGTTTCGCCGTCCGCGTTCAGAGCCGATCCGATGGCAGCGAACAGATGAGAGTTGTCAGGTACAATTGCATGGTCGTCATCCAGATGCAGTGTGCGGATGAAGCAGGCGCGCAGCTCCGATAGAAAGTGGAGCGGACCGCCGAGGAAGATAACATGACCGCGGATCGGTTTTCCGCAGGCCAGACCGGAGATAGTCTGATTGACAACAGCCTGGAAGATGGAAACCGAAAGATCTTCTTTGGTAGCACCTTCGTTGATCAGGGGCTGGATGTCTGTCTTGGCGAAGACACCGCAGCGGGCAGCGATCGGGTAGATTGCCTGATAATTCTTTGCATATTCATTCAGACCGGAGGCATCCGTCTGCAGCAGAGAAGACATCTGATCTATAAAAGAACCTGTTCCTCCGGCACAGACACCGTTCATACGCTGTTCGATATTGCCGTTTTCAAAATAAATGATCTTGGCGTCTTCACCGCCGAGTTCGATCGCCACATCAGTCTGCGGAGCATAAAGCTGGATGGCAGACGAGACCGCTACGACTTCCTGGGTGAAGGGAACGCCGAGAGTATTAGCCAGTGTTAACCCGCCGCTTCCGGTTATGACCGGGAGCAGTCTGCAGGGGCCAAGCTTTTCTTCTGCTTTTTCCAGCAGGTCGGCCAGAGTTTCCTGGATGCGTGCGAAATGCCTTTTATAATCGGAAAACAGAAGTGTATGCTCCTGATCCAGGACAGCGATCTTGACAGTCGTGGATCCGATATCTATACCCAGTGCGTATTGTTTATATGCCATAGTATTCCAGTCTCCTTTTCATACAGCGTAGATTATACGATAGCAGAATCTGAAAAACAATCTCCCTGTCTGATGCCCGGCGGTACAAAAAGGAAATTCTGTCCCAGAAAAACAGGAAAGCCGCGGAAATTTATGAAATGTTTATTTTCAGTATTTCCTATTATCCAATGTGGATTTTTTATTCTGATGATGCTAATATGGGAACGATATTTACAAATAGATGAAAGGAAAACTGAAAATGAATAAAGAACTGGATCTGTCAGGGCTGAAGCTCGTTTACAGGGGACTGATCCTGCAGCTGATATCATGGTTGTTTATAGGAAGACTGGCTATCGCGCTTATGAATGGTGCAGCATGGTCCGGAATTGTACTTTTTGTGATCAGTGCTGTTGCTTTGTGTATCATTCTTGCCGGCATATCAAGGCTCGATGAGGCATCACCTTTTTTCAAAAAGGCCAGGAAACCGTTTCTGATCCAGCTGGCTCTACAGATCATAATGTGTGTTGTTATGATCGTCATGGGAGTCAGGCAGTGGGCAGTGGGCAATATCGCGTACACGCCGAGAAGCACAGTGATAGAGATGCTGCTTGCCGGTCTGGCAGTCCTGATCGTTTCTATTGTGACCAGGCTGATCTCGGTGCGGGCTTTGCTGCGCGGGTGCGGTCATGTTGCTGAACAGGTCAATGATCCGCTGTTTTCCATAAAATGTCTGAAGGGCTGGCGGCTATGGTATATGGCATATCTTCTTATGATCCTGATGGCTCTGGCCGGTGTGGCGATGATCGTGACCGTTCTGAGGAAGACTATTGAGAACGGTACGGCAGAAGAAGATCTGACGCAGACAATTTTCACAAATGTGACAAGCAGTGTGCTGCTCGTCAGCATCGTGATGATGGTGGTTTTGATCTTTTTTGTAATTGCACATATTTTGTTTATCGGAAAAGTACGGACTACTTACAGAGAGTATCATCTGGAAGAAATCAAAAACGTGGCTGTGAACATTCAGCAGCCTGTTTTTGCCGATTATGTGCAGAATGAGCTGAATGATCTTCAGGGCATCGGGGATGTGGAAGAAGCTGAAGACTTTGACGAACAGGACGGCCAGGTTTCAGAAATATACGGTCCGGAAGGGGACGAAGAGTCCGGAGACTCTGGATTTTCCGAAGAGAAAATGATTTCGGGCAGAAGATATCGCAGGATCGAGGAAGATGCCGGGGAAGAAGAGACGGACAGCAGGGATATGCTGGAAATAGCCAATCTGTTCAAGAAGAATAAAAAATGATCTGATGGAAAGAATACAGAGATAGCATGGCAGAATATACATTGCTTAAAACAGAAGGACGTGCACGGAGGGGTGAATTCCGTACTGTGCACGGCACCATCCAGACTCCGGTTTTTATGAATGTGGGAACGGCAGCTGCGATCAAGGGTGCCGTTTCTTCTGAAGATCTCGAGGCAATCGGTACGCAGGTAGAGTTATCCAATACCTATCATCTGCATGTGCGGCCGGGAGATGAGGTTGTCAGAAAAATGGGGGGACTGCACCGGTTTATGGACTGGCACAGACCGATCCTCTCGGATTCGGGCGGATTTCAGGTGTTTTCACTGGCGCAGCTGAGGCAGATCCGGGAAGAGGGAGTGACATTCCGTTCACATATCGACGGTAGAAAAATCTTCATGGGTCCGGAAGAAAGCATACAGATCCAGTCAAATCTTGCCTCTACGATAGCCATGGCATTTGACGAGTGCCCTTCCAGTGTCGCAGAGCGGGCTTATGTAAGACAGTCGATTGACAGGACCACCAGATGGCTTGTGCGATGCAGGGCAAAGATGAAAGAGCTGAATGCCTGCGAAGACACGATCAACCGCAGTCAGCTCCTGTTCGGAATCAATCAGGGCGCCATATATCCGGATCTGCGGATCGAACATGCCAAAGCCATTGTAGATCTGGAACTGGACGGATATGCCATCGGCGGTCTGGCGGTCGGCGAGACACACGAGCAAATGTATGATATCCTGGATCATGTCGTGCCCTGCCTGCCGCAGGATAAGCCGATCTACCTGATGGGTGTCGGTACTCCGGCCAATATTCTCGAGGCAGTGGAACGCGGGGTTGATTTCTTTGACTGTGTCTATCCGAGTCGGAATGGGCGGCACGGCCACGTATATACCTGGCAGGGACATCTCAACTTGTTCAATGCACAGTACGAGACGGATGACAGGCCGATTGATGAACAATGTGACTGCCCGGTCTGCAGAAGATATTCCCGTGCTTATATACGACATCTTCTGAAGGCAAAAGAAATGCTCGGGCTGCGGCTCTGCGTTCTGCACAATCTGCGTTTTTACAACAGAATGATGGAAGAAATACGGGATGCTCTGGATCAGGGGAACTTTGCACAATATAAAAAAGAAAGAACAGCCTCATTAAACAATGGGCGGTAAAGATTATCATCTGCAGAAAGAAAAGGACTTGTATCGGATAAAAAAATTGTGTATCATGTAGAAATGGCAGCGCAAAGGCAGGAAAAGAAAGCAATCTCTGCGCTGTGAATGATCGAAGGAGGCAAATAGAAGTATGATTTTTGCAAGCGGTGCAGCGGCAGGCGGCGGTTCTACGATGATCATCATGATGGTCGGTCTGATTGCCATCATGTATTTTTTGATGATCCGTCCACAGAGAAAAGAACAGAAAAAGATGCAGGAAATGTTGTCCGCCATGGAGGTTGGAGATGCTGTCATGACGACCGGCGGCTTTTACGGAATCGTGATCGATATCAGCGAAGAAGATGTGATCGTTGAATTCGGAAACAACAAGAACTGCCGTATACCCATGAAACGCGAAGCTATTGCGTCGGTGGAAAAGCCGGGGCAGGCTGTTGCTGCGGCTTCGGCACCGGCCAAGCCGGCCAAAAGAGGCAAAGCAGCAAAGGCGGAAGAAGTTGTAGAAGAAGCAAAGGAAGCAAAAGAAACAGCGGAAGACGAAGTGAAATAAGCATATATGTTTACACAGGCGCGCTGCAAGGCGCGCCTTTCGCGATACATGTAGGTGATAAAAATGGAATATAAGATCGGTCTGATCAGGGGAGACGGTATCGGCCCCGAAATCATTGAAGAAGCAAAAAAGGTGCTGGATACGACAGCAGACAAATACGGACATGTTTTTCATTACAGTGATATGCTCCTCGGAGGGGTATCGATCGATGCGACAGGTCTGCCGCTGACGGATGAAACGATCGCAGAGGCAAAAACCTGTGATGCTGTTCTGATGGGTTCGATCGGGGGAGACGCGGCAACATCACCGTGGTACAGGCTGGAGCCTTCAAAACGACCGGAAGCCGGGCTTTTGAAGATCCGCAGTGCACTGGGACTGTTTGCCAATCTGCGTCCTGCGTATCTCTATAATGAACTCCGTAAAGCCTGTCCTCTTCGTGATGAGATCATCGGAGACGGGTTTGACATGGTCATTGTACGTGAGCTGACAGGAGGTCTGTACTTCGGTAAAAGATATACGGAGGAGGTCGACGGTAAACTGACAGCTGTCGATACGCTTACCTATAACGAAGATGAGATCAGGCGCATTGCACGGCGTGCTTTCGAAATCGCCGGGAAACGCCGCAAAAAAGTTACCAGCGTAGATAAAGCGAATGTTCTGGATTCCTCACGGCTCTGGAGAAAGATCACGGCAGAAGTTGCAGCGGATTATCCGGAAATAGAACTGGAGAATATGCTGGTGGATAATTGTGCCATGCAGCTGGTGAGGGATCCGGCCCAGTTTGATGTGATCCTGACAGAAAACATGTTCGGAGATATTTTGTCTGACGAAGCCAGCATGGTGACCGGGTCGATCGGTATGCTTTCTTCGGCCAGTCTCAATGAGACGTCCTTCGGTCTGTATGAGCCCAGTCACGGATCCGCTCCGGATATTGCCGGTCAGGGCAAGGCGAATCCGATCGCTACGATCTTATCTGCGGCAATGATGCTGCGGTATTCCCTGGATCTGGATCAGGAAGCGGACGCCATTGAAGGTGCCGTTCAGAAGGCACTGACAGACGGATACCGTACTCCTGATATTTATACAGAGGGAACAAAACTTGTTTCCACTTCTGAAATGGGGAATTGTATCTGCGGAAATCTGTAATTTGCGATTTGACTATGAGACTTAAAAAGGGAAAGGTGTATCGTAATGAAAAGTGATGCAGTCAGAAAAGGTATGCAGCAGGCACCGCACCGGAGTCTGTTCAATGCACTGGGAATGACCGAAGAAGAAATGAAGCGGCCGCTGGTCGGCATTGTCAGTTCCTACAATGAGATCGTTCCCGGACATATGAATCTGGATAAGATCACGGAAGCAGTACGGATCGGTGTTGCGGAAGCCGGAGGAACTCCGGTCGTTTTCCCCGCAATCGCCGTATGTGACGGTATTGCGATGGGGCATATCGGCATGAAGTATTCTCTGGTGACAAGGGATCTTATAGCAGATTCTACAGAGTGTATGGCTATCGCGCATCAGTTTGATGCACTGGTCATGATCCCAAATTGTGATAAAAATGTTCCCGGACTGCTGATGGCAGCTGCCCGTGTGAATGTTCCCACTGTATTCGTGAGCGGAGGCCCCATGCTGGCAGGTCATGTGCGCGGCAGAAAGCGCAGCCTTTCCAGTATGTTTGAGGCGGTCGGATCCTATGCGGCCGGCAAAATGACGGAAGATGATGTGCGTGAGTATGAAAACAATGTATGCCCAACCTGCGGTTCCTGCTCCGGCATGTATACTGCTAACAGCATGAACTGCCTGACAGAGGTCCTGGGAATGGGACTTCAGGGGAACGGCACGATCCCGGCGGTGTATTCCGCACGTATCCGGCTTGCAAAAATGGCGGGCATGCAGGTCATGGAATGTCTGAAAAAGAATATCCGTCCGCGTGATATCATGACAAAAGAAGCCTTTATGAATGCCCTTACGATGGACATGGCACTTGGCTGTTCTACGAACAGTATGCTGCATCTGCCGGCGATCGCACATGAAGCCGGGTTTGATTTTGAGGCTGAACTTGCCAATGAACTCAGTGAAAAAACCCCAAATCTGTGCCATCTGGCACCTGCCGGGGCACATTATATGGAAGATTTGAATGAGGCCGGCGGTATTTATGCTGTCATGAAAGAAATTGCCAGTCTTGGTCTTCTGAATCTTGACTGTATGACCGTGACGGGAAAGACAGTCGGGGAAAATATTGCCAATGCTGTGAACCGTGATCCCGAGGTGATCCGTCCCGTCAGCAATCCGTATTCTGCGACAGGCGGCATTGCTGTACTGAAGGGAAATATCGCGCCGGATACTGCTGTTGTCAAACGTTCGGCAGTTCTTCCCGAAATGATGGTCCACGAGGGACCGGCCCGCGTGTTTGATTGTGAAGAAGATGCCATTGAGGCGATCAAAGGCGGTGCGATCCACGAGGGCGATGTCGTAGTGATCCGCTATGAAGGGCCGAAAGGAGGTCCCGGTATGCGCGAGATGCTGAATCCGACATCTGCTATTGCCGGTATGGGGCTGGACAGCACCGTGGCATTGATCACAGACGGACGTTTCTCCGGAGCTTCCCGCGGAGCGGCGATCGGACACGTGAGTCCGGAAGCTGCTGTGGGCGGACCGATCGCGTTTATTGAGGAAGGAGATATCATTTCCATCAACATTCCGGAATATCGCCTGGAGGTGAAAGTTTCCGATGAAGAGATGGAAAAAAGAAAAGCAGCCTGGAAACCCAAAGAGCCGAAAGTGGCATCCGGATATCTGAGCAGATATGCCAAAATGGTCACAAGTGCCAATAAGGGTGCAAGGCTCGAATTATTGTAAGTAATAAGAAATGCAGAAAAATGAACTACAAGGAGCAAGAATATGCAGCTGAACGGTTCGGAAATCATCATTGAGTGTCTTAAGGAACAGGGAGTAGACACTGTGTTCGGGTATCCCGGCGGGACGATCCTGAATCTCTACGATGAACTGTACAAACATCCGGAGATACGCCATATTTTAACATCTCATGAGCAGGGGGCCTCACATGCGGCGGACGGATATGCACGTGCTACCGGAAAAGTGGGAGTCTGCTTTGCTACAAGCGGACCCGGCGCGACGAACCTGGTCACCGGTATTGCTACGGCGTATATGGACTCCGTGCCGCTTGTCGCGATCACGGCCAACGTGTCGACGACGCTTCTCGGAAAGGACAGCTTTCAGGAAGTGGATATTGCCGGTATTACGATGCCGGTCACGAAATACAGTACGATCGTTAAGGATATAAATAAACTGGCCGATACGATCCGCAGAGCATTTTCCATAGCCAAGAGCGGAAGACCGGGTCCTGTTCTGGTTGACGTAACCAAGGATGTCACGGCTGCGGTCTGTGAATACAGAAAGGTAAAACCGAGAGTAGTCCGCCCGGTTGTCGATAAGATCACACAGGATGATTTGGACCGCGCAGCAAAAATGATCAATAAGTCAGTAAGACCGTATATTTTTGTTGGAGGCGGAGCTGTTAAGGCGGAAGCAGAAAAAGAAGTACGTGAGCTGGCTCACAAAATCCAGGCGCCTGTCTGCGATTCCCTTATGGGAAAAGGCGTTATGCCGGCTGATGATCCGCTTTATATGGGTATGCTTGGTATGCACGGTACAAAAGGAGCCAATCTGGGAGTGTATGCCTGTGATCTGCTCATTGTGCTGGGCAGCCGTTTTTCTGACAGAGACGTCGGAGATACGAAAAATTTTGCCAGACAGGCAAAAATTCTTCAGATCGATGTGGACCCGGCGGAAATTGACAAGAACGTTCCGGTTCAGGCCAGTGTCAGCGGTGATCTGAAGGTCGTTCTGGAATATCTGCTGCCGCGTATTGAGGCAAAGGATATTCCTGAGTGGCTGGAAGAGATGGCGAAAAAGAGAAAACTGACAACTGACAGGGTAACCGGGAAAAAACTGACCGGGCCGTATATTGTAAAAGAAATCTATCGTGCGACGGAAGGCAAGGCTGTGATCTGCACAGATGTCGGACAGCATCAGATGTGGGCGGCACAGTACTACCGGTATACAGAACCGCGCACACTGCTTACATCAGGCGGTCTGGGAACTATGGGTTATGGTCTCGGAGCTGCCATCGGAGCCAAGTGCGGATGTCCGGATAAAATAGTGATCAATATTGCCGGAGACGGGTGTTTCCGCATGAATATGCAGGAACTGGCCACAGCAACACGGCATGATATCCCGGTCATTGAAGTTGTGGTCAATAATCATGTGCTTGGTATGGTGCGTCAATGGCAGAATTTATTCTACGGTCAGAGATATTCCCATACAACACTGCGGGATAAAGTGGACTTCATAAAAGTGGCGGAAGGCCTTGGAGCGAAAACATGGAAGGTTAAAACGCCTGAAGAGTTCAAAAAAGCAATCCGGGAGGCAATCAAGGCGAATGCACCGGCGTTTATCGACTGCGAAATCGATTCCGACGACAAAGTATTCCCAATGGTTCCGGCTGGCAAGGCAAACATAGAAGTATTCGACGAGCAAGATTTGAAAAGGAGACAGAAACAATGAGCAGAGTATACAATTTTTCAGCGGGTCCGGCAGTTCTGCCGGAAGAAGTATTGAGAGAAGCCCAGGAAGAAATGCTGGATTACCGCGGATGCCGCATGTCCGTCATGGAGATGAGCCACCGGTCAAAAGTGTTCCAGCAGATCATTGATGAGGCTGAGGCAGATATTCGCACACTCATCGGTATTCCGGATGATTACGCTGTATTGTTCCTGCAGGGCGGCGCACACCTGCAGTTCACCCAGATTCCGATGAATCTGATGAAAAACCGGGTGGCGGATTACATTGTGACCGGTACCTGGGCAAAGAAAGCCTGGCAGGAAGCTGCGCGGTATGGAAAAGCCAACAAGGTGGCATCTTCTGAAGATAAAATGTTTACTTATATTCCGGACTGCTCGGATCTTCCGATCGATCCGGCGGCGGATTATGTCTATATTTGTGAAAATAATACGATCTACGGGACAAAGTTCAAAGAGCTTCCTAATACAAAAGGGAAACTTCTGGTGGCAGATGTTTCTTCCTGTTTCCTCTCTGAGCCGGTAGATATTACAAAATACGGGATCATGTATGGCGGAGTTCAGAAAAACATAGGTCCGGCAGGACTGGTCATTTCAATCATACGGAAAGATCTGATCACGGACGATGTACTGGAAGGTACGCCGACAATGATGAAATTTAAGACACAGTATGATGCGGGGTCTCTGTATAACACACCGAACTGCTACAGCATCTATATCTGTGGAAAAGTTTTCAAGTGGCTGCTGAAAAACGGCGGTCTGGAAGAAATGAAAAAACGCAATGAAGAGAAGGCAGCCATCCTGTATGATTATCTGGACAGCAGCAAACTTTTCCGGGGAACAGTAGAAAAGAAGGACCGTTCTCTCATGAACGTACCGTTTGTCACCGGAAATGCTGATCTGGATGCGAAGTTTGTGGCAGAATCCAAAGCGGCCGGCCTGGAGAATCTGAAGGGACACCGGTCTGTCGGCGGTATGCGGGCAAGCATATACAATGCGATGCCGGTCGAAGGCGTGAAGAAACTGGTGGAATTCATGACAGAATTTGAAAAGGAGAACAGCTGATGTTTCGTTACCATACATTAAATCCGATTGCTGACAAGGGACTGCAGGTCTTTACGGATCAGTATGTTAAAACAGATGATTTTAACGAGGCAGATGTAGCGTTGGTCAGAAGTGCGAAAATGCATGATCTGGAAATGCCGGAAAACCTGCTTGCAATCAGCAGAGCCGGAGCCGGTGTCAATAATATTCCCCTTGATGAGTGTGCTAAAAAGGGAATCGTGGTATTTAATACACCGGGAGCCAATGCCAATGGCGTGAAAGAACTTGTTCTGGCGGGCATGCTGCTCGCATCCAGGGACATCATCGGAGGTATGGAATGGGTCAGAGCCAATGAGGACGATCCGGAGATAGCAAAACGCGCCGAAAAAGAAAAAAAGAAATTTGCCGGAACAGAGATCAGCGGAAAGACGCTTGGCATCATCGGACTGGGTGCGATCGGCCAGATGGTCGCCAATGCTGCCACACATCTCGGTATGAGAGTGTATGGATATGATCCCTATATCTCTGTGGATGCAGCGTGGAATCTGTCACGTTCGATCCATCACAGTCAGAATATCGATGAAATATACAGAGAATGTGATTTTATCACGATCCATGTACCGCTCAATGACAGTACCAAAGGCATGATCGGCAAAGAACAGATCAATCAGATGAAGGACGGGGTCGTTCTTCTGAATTTTGCACGGGACACGCTGGTAAAGGAAAAGGAGCTGGTAGAGGCATTAAAGAGCGGTAAAGTCAGAAAGTATGTGACGGATTTTGCCAATCTGACGGTCACAGAGGCACCGAATACTCTGATCACACCGCACCTCGGCGCTTCTACGGAAGAGTCTGAAGAAAACTGCGCCATTGCAGCCGTGCGTGAGATCCGCGATTTCCTGGAGAACGGTAATATTAAAAACTCTGTCAATTATCCTGCCATAGACATGGGGGTCTGCACGGCAGAGGCCCGCATTACGATCTGCCATCTGAATAAGCTGGATATGCTGCGGCAGTTTATGAGTATATTCAGCAGCAAGAATGTCAATGTGGCAAATATGATCGATAAGAGCAGGGGTGAATTTGCCTACACCGTTATTGATCTTGACGGAGTAGTCACGCAGGATATGATAGATGAACTGAATTCAATCGAAGGAGTCCTGCGTACACGCATCATAAAATAACGGATACCTGTTTAGACAGAAGGTTCCGGGAGGCATCATAACGGACAATCAGACTGTATATTCGAAACCATATAAGACATTCTGGACCATCTACTGGTCTGCTTTAGTGATTTTCTTTCTGGCCTTCAGCCGGAGTCTGATCGGTGAGGCAGATGAAAACCGCTTTCTGCGGGTGGATGGTTTTGTCTTGCTGCTGTTCGCAATAACAGGTTCGGCGCTTTTATGCACGAAAATACTGCGGCCGGCCAGAAAATTCGGAGCAGACGGACATCCGGTCACATACCGGATCAGGCCTGTACATTTTCTCTGGCTGGCTGCCTGTGATCTGTATTGTTTCTGGATTGTGGAATATGTCAATAATGAGGCGATGCTGGAGATCAGGCCGTATTATGTGATGCTCAATGTAGTCGGTATTTTTATCATAAGCTGCCTGCTTCTCCTGTGGATCAATTCGCTGAGGGTCGTAATGATCGTTGTGACCGGACTGTGGTCATTTGCGGCACTGTTGTTTTATACCATTTATGATCTGCGGGGTGAGCCTCTGCAGATCATAGATTTTACCAGTGTAGATACGGCGTTTTCTGTTTCCGACGGATATACGATCCCGTTTCCGCGTTCGTTTGTTGTGGACATCGTGCTCGGATTATGTCTTGTCGCGATATGGGTCCATCTTCCGCGGATCGCACTGGCAAAGAAAAAAAGAAACCGGATCCTGATCCGTCTGGCTGCTGCAGGCTGTATGATCGTCGGATATTTTCTTTACCTGAATACGTCCTGGAACAGAAGCGTGGGGATCCTGACAGATCTGTTTGCTCCGATCAAGACATATCGGGAATACGGAACGACAGTCGGGTTTTTCTGTGTTGGAAAATACATGAGACTTCATGCCCCGGAAGGATACAGCGTGAAAGAGACGGAAAAAATCGCCGCCCTCTCGGCAGAATCCGCGAAGCTGGAAAACACTACGGATGTCGTGCCTGAAAATATTATTGTGATCATGAATGAGGCATGGGCGGATCTGGATTATGTAGGTGATCTTAAAACCAATATCGATCCGATGCCGTATTATCATGCCATGCAGGAGAATACCATAAAGGGGCATACTCTGGTCTGCATTACCGGTGGAGGAACGGCAAAAACGGAATATGAATTTCTTACCGGAAATTCTATTAAACGATTTCCGGGCATGGTGCCGTATGTCAGTTATTTTACACATGATCAATACTCTATTGTGTCGACGCTGCAGGATCAGGGATACCGGGCACTGGCCATGCATCCCTATAAGGCCAGCAACTGGAATCGGCCCAGCGCATATCAGCTGCTGCATTTTGAGGATTTTATTACACAGGAAGATTTTGACGAGGATGCAGAGCGGATCCGCAGTTTTATTTCAGACAGGGCCAATTACCAGAAAATAATAGAAATGGTGGAAGAAAAGCAAAGCAGCGGAGAGAAGCTGTTCCTTTTTGATATCACGATGCAGAATCACGGCGGCTATACGAATAATTCTTTTAACGGAGACGTGTATTTCGAAGACTATTCCGGAGAAGAAGGAGACAGTGATGCTGTGAACCGGTACCTGTCACTTTCAAAAGAAACGGACAACGCCCTGATGTATCTGATCGAGTATTTCCGCGGTATTGAAGAACCGACATTGATCTTGATGTTTGGAGATCACTATCCGAGCCTGCCGGATTCTTTGCCGGAGAATCTTTCGGGAGCTCCATTAAAAGAGCTGTCGCTGGAAGAACAGCAGAGATATTATGCCACGCCATTCTTTATATGGGCAAATTATGATATACCGGAAGAGGACGATGTACTGACCAGTACAAATTTCCTCGGAACGCTCATGCTGGAGCAGACGGGGCTGAAAGGCGCGCCATACAATGCGTATCTGGATGATCTGCAGGAGCAGATGCCCGCATTGAATCACAAAGGATATGTGACAAATGATGGCGAGTATGTATCATGGGACGATGCAGAAGAGCCCTACGAGACACTGGAATGGGAGTATGAGTGTCTTCAGTACAATGAACTGGCTGAGAGAAGAGACCGTCTGTCATGGTTTTTTTCTCTGCAGAACAGTTCCTGACAGAAAAATCAACAGGCAGTTCATTCAGGAAAGGAGAAAAACATGATTGCAGCAAACGGTGTGACACTGCGGGTAGGAAAAAAGGCCCTGTTTGAAAATGTAAATATAAAGTTTACGGAAGGGAACTGCTATGGTGTGATCGGTGCCAACGGAGCCGGAAAATCTACGTTTCTGAAAATCCTTTCCGGACAGCTTGAACCTACAAACGGCGATGTTACGATCACGGAAGGGCAGAGACTGTCTTTCCTGGAACAGGATCATTTCAAATATGATGATCTTCCCGTCATCGATACTGTCATTATGGGCAATGCACGTCTGTATGAGGTACGGGAAGAAAAGGATGCCCTTTACGCCAAAGAAGATTTCAGTGACGAAGACGGGATCCGGGCCAGTGAGCTGGAAGCTGAATTTGCCGAGATGAACGGCTGGGATGCGGAGAGTGACGCGGAGACGCTGCTGAACGGTCTGGGAGTAGGCAATGAGTTTCATTACAGCCTGATGGGTACACTTGACGGGCCGTTAAAGGTCAAAGTCCTGCTGGCCAGGGCTCTGTTCGGGAATCCGGATATTCTTCTGCTTGATGAGCCGACCAACCATCTGGATCTGGATGCCATAAGCTGGCTGGAAGAATTTTTGATCAACTTTGAAAATACAGTCATCGTTGTCTCGCATGACCGGTATTTCCTGAATAAAGTATGCACACAGATAGCGGATATCGATTACGGCAAGATCCAGCTGTATGCAGGAAACTATGATTTCTGGTTTGAGTCGAGTACTCTCCTTATGAAGCAGAGGAAAGATGCAAATAAGAAAAAAGAGGAAAAAATCAAAGAACTGAAAGAATTTATCTCCCGGTTCTCGGCAAATGCTTCCAAGTCAAAACAGGCAACGTCCAGGAAAAAAGCGTTGGAAAAGATCCAGCTGGAAGATATCAAGCCGTCAAGCAGAAAATACCCGTATATCGATTTCCGGCCGCAGAGGGAGATCGGTAATGAAGTTCTTGAAGTCCATGGCCTTTCCAAGACCGTGGACGGTGTGAAAGTGATCGACAATATTTCCTTTACCCTGAGAAGAGAAGACAAAGTGGCATTTGTCGGGTCAAATGAGCAGGCCGCATCAGAACTTTTCAAAATCATAGCGGGATTGGAAGAACCGGATGAAGGATATTACAAATGGGGCATCACAACATCGCAGGCGTTTTTCCCCAAGGATTATTCAGAAGAATTTGACTCTGATCTGACGATAGCTGAATGGCTCACCCAGTATTCCGAGATCAAAGATGCCACATATGTGCGAGGATTCCTCGGACGCATGCTCTTTGCAGGAGATGACGGCGTCAAGAAAGTCAAAGTCCTGTCGGGAGGAGAAAAAGTACGCTGTCTGCTCTCCAAAATGATGATCTCGGCCTCCAATGTGCTGATCCTTGATCAGCCGACAAACCATCTGGATATGGAATCCATCACGGCACTGAATAATGGTCTGATCAAATTCCCTGGAGTGATCCTGTTTACATGCCATGATCACCAGTTCGTAGAAACAACGGCAAACCGGATCATGGAATTCACACCGGAAGGAACACTGATCGACAAGATCACCACCTACGACGAATATCTTGCCGCAGATGAAGCAGCAAGAAAGAGACACGTATACACCCTTCAGGAAGAAGACAACTAGCGCGTAACTGAACAGCGGTGCACACGGACGGATTCAGCGGCTCCGGATGCTTGCATACGGAAGACGCTGAATCCGGACGGTTATAGCGCGCCAGCGCGACACCGGCTGCCGGAGGCAGACGGTGCAGCACCGCGAAAGACAAAGGCAGACAGACATAGCGCGCCAGCGCGACACCGGAAACACATGAATAAAAAAACGGTCAAATATTTATTCATATTAATTGCGCTCCTTATTCTGAGTGCATTTCTTCTGCGGAACGAATGGCTGCCGTTCTTCCGCTGGTATCTGATTCTTCTGTTTATGGGGATCGGTATATTTCCGTTTGCAGCATTTCTGTTTGACTCCTTTGAAGACCATGGATGGCTTTTTTCCAAGGCAATCGCAATTGCTTCAGGCGGCTATGTCTGCTTTTTATTTATGACAAGCGGATTGCAGCAGTTTACCAGCCGGCGGTGTGTAGTCATTACGCTGATCATTTTCGGTATCTGCTGGTTTTACTTTACCGGGAAATCCTATCGCAGGACTCTGAAACTGGAACTGATCCTGATGGAAGAAGTCATTTTTCTGGCTGTTTTTCTCATGTGGACCTACATCTTCTGTTTCCGGCCAGAGGCATACGGCACAGAAAAATTCATGGATTATGGCTTTCTGGTATCCATGGAAAGATCGCTTGTACTGCCGCCAAAAGATATCTGGTACGGAATGTCTGGGATCAATTATTACTACGGCGGTCAGTATCTGACGGCGTATCTGTCAAAATTGTCATATCTTCCTGCGCGCCTTACGTATAATCTGATGCGGGCGACTGTAGCGGCATTTGCTTTTTCAATGCCTTTTTCAATCGTGTATCATATGCTGCGCGTACGTCTTAAAAAACTGCGGAGGGCAGAAGGATGGAGTCTTGCCGGCGGGTTTACTGCCGGAACTGCTGTTTCTCTGGCTGGGAATATCCACTATGTACTATATGGATTGTGCGGCAGGATTTTCCGGCTTCAGGGATATGAGGATTACTGGTTTCCGTCTTCGACCAGATACATAGGCCATAATCCCAATGTACCGGGAGACCAGTGTATTCATGAATTCCCGTCGTATTCTTTTGTTCTGGGCGATCTGCATGCCCATATGCTGAATATTATTTTTGTCCTGACTATTATCGGACTTTTATACTGCTGAATCAGGAGAGTGCGGAGACTTGAATTTGCCCGGCTGGAACAGGAGCGTATCCGGCAGGAACAGCAGCTGCATCGTCCGTCAAAATTCAAGGGTGAAAAATCCTGGCGGATATTTCTGAAGAGAAACGGGCTGGAAGCGCCGCTTATACTGGCGGGAGGGCTCGTCGGTCTGTGTAAATTTACAAATTACTGGGATTATGTGATCTATTTTACAGTTACGGCATTTGTATGTGTCATGGTTGCGCTGTACCGTTATTATGACAGTCCTGTCCGGGCAGTAGGCTCTCTAGGACTGCATATGGCAGAGGTGTGGGTCATTTCACAGGTGATCCCCCTTCCATTCATGCTGAAATTTGAAAATACAGTATACGGAGTCGGGATTGCAGTTAATCATACTCCGTTGTATCAGCTGGCTGTTCTGTGGGGTCTGCCGGCAGCGGTGTGTATCGTTTTGTTTGTGATTGTACTTATTGAATATCGGAAACAGTTCAGTGAAATACAGATAAACGCTTCGGAGTCAAAACTAAATCCGGCAATATGTTTTTTCAGGTATGCACCGCAGTCAGATCGTTTTGCCCTGATTCTTGGGATCTGTGCTGTCGGTCTGGTAATTCTTCCCGAACTTGTATATGTCCGCGATATTTATGAAGACGGTTTTTCACGTGCCAATACAATGTTTAAGCTGACTTATCAGGCATATATTCTTTTTGGCATTATCATGGGCTATGCGCTGATCCGGCTTTTGGCTGCCGCAGGGAAACTGATCGTAAAGGTACTGGCGCTTGCGCTGACTGGGATTTTTGCGCTTACTGTATGTTATTTTCCGTATGCTGTTTCATGCTGGTTTGGCAATGTGGCAGACAGAGGACGGTATGCCGGTCTGGATGCGACGACATTTATGTATGCGGTCTATCCTGAGGATGCCGGTGCGATCGACTGGCTCAGGACCTATGTAAAAGGGCAGCCGCTGGTACTGGAAGCTTCCGGTGACAGCTATTCCGATTACTGCCGGGTTTCGGCTCTGACAGGTCTTCCGACATTGGAGGGCTGGTATGTACATGAATGGCTGTGGCGCGGAGATACAAAAGACCTGGATGCCAAAAATGAGGATATCAGGAAAATATATGAAGCGGCGAATCCGGATGAAGCAGCCATACTGATGACGCGATATGGGATATCTTATCTTTTTGTAGGCAGCTGTGAACATGAAAAGTATGCGATCCAGGATGACGTTCTTCAGGAAATCGGGGAAGTGATCTATCAGGAAGGAAATACATATATCGTACAGTTTATGACAGGGGAAGAAGATGGATCTGTTTGAATATGCCAGAAATCAGGAGCTGGAGAAAGAGTCTCCTCTGGCTTTGCGTATGCGGCCGGCAACACTGGATGAAGTAGTGGGCCAGCAGCATATCATCGGAAAAGGAAAGCTGCTTTACCGTGCAATCCTGGCGGATAAACTTACTTCTGTCATCTTTTACGGACCTCCTGGAACAGGAAAGACTACGCTGGCACGTGTGATCGCGAATACGACAAGCGCTGCTTTCCGTAAGCTCAATGCTACGACATCCGGAAAAAAAGATATGGAAGAAGTCATAAGGGAAGCACAGCAGAGACGGGGCATGTACAGGCAGAAAACAATCCTGTTCATAGACGAGATCCATCGTTTTAACAAGGGTCAGCAGGATTACCTGCTTCCTTTCGTAGAAGACGGAACTGTCCTGCTGATCGGAGCTACGACGGAAAATCCGTATTTCGAAGTGAATGCCGCATTGCTTTCCCGTTCGGTGATCTTCGAACTGCACCCGCTGACAAAAGAAGAAATAAGGCGGCTTCTTGAAAGGGCTGTTAAGGATCCTGTAAAAGGGCTCGGAAACTACCCGATCGATCTGGATGAGGATGCGGCCGTTTTTCTTGCAGATATTGCGGGAGGGGACGCAAGGGCGGCGCTGAATGCCTTGGAACTCGGCGTTCTGACTACAGAACCGGATTCATCCGGAAGGATCCATATCGATCTGGAAACGGCCTCGGAATGCATCCAGAGACGTGCGGTCCATTATGATAAGACGGGAGATCAGCATTATGATACGATTTCCGCATTCATAAAAAGTATGCGGGGGTCGGATCCCGATGCAGCTGTCTACTATCTGGCCAGGATGCTGGAGGCCGGGGAGGATATTAAATTTATCGCCCGACGGATCATGATCTGTGCATCTGAGGATGTCGGTATGGCTGATCCGCAGGCACTGGTTGTGGCGACAGCCGCTTCTCTTGCTGTGGAGCGGATCGGAATGCCTGAAGCGCGGATCCTTCTGGCGGAGGCAGCTGTATATGTGGCAACAGCACCGAAGAGCAACGCCTCTTATCTTGCTGTTGACAGGGCGGCAGAATCTGTCAGGAAGATCAAAACATCCATTCCCGGTCACCTGATGAATATCCATGCCAACGGAGAAGGCGATGAGAAGAAGGCAGTTGGATACAAATATGCACATGACTATCCCGGTCACTATGTAGAGCAGCAATATCTGCCAGATGAGATCAGGGATGCAGTTTTCTATGAGCCTACAGAAAACGGATATGAAAAGAAGGTACGTGCATATTTTGAAAGTTTAATCCACATAAAACAGGAATAGTTACTATCTTTTTGGGCTTCCTGATCAGCTGTGTCACGGCATGGATATTGACTTTTTCCGGATCAACGTCTATAATGGCGATAATGCAGATGTAGTTCATTGGTAGAACCCCAGCTTCCCAAGCTGGTGAGGCGGGTTCGATTCCCGTCATCTGCTGTGCACGTGGGCCGCTGAACGCGGCCCATTCTTATACAGGAAACACAGGGATACAGAATATATGAATCGGATCAGATCATTCAAAAGAGGGGCAGCAGATGGTTTTCCAATCTGTCTGGGATATCTGTCGGTATCCTTTGGGATTGGACTTCTGGCCATGAAGGCTGGTATGACGGTAGTGCAGGCGGTCATACTTTCGCTGACTAATCTCACATCGGCTGGTCAGGCAGCCGGGATCGGAATCATAGCAGCCGGAGGTACGCTCCTGGAGACAGCACTCACTCAGTTTGTCATTAACCTGCGGTATGCACTGATGGGATTGAGCCTCTCTCAGAAACTGGACAAATCTTTCGGCACACCGCAGAGACTTCTGGTCTCATACGGCATTACCGATGAGGTATTTGGGGTGAGTTCTGCCTTCGAAGGAAAACTCCGTCCTGAATATATGTACGGTATGATCCTTGTGGCCACAGCAGGCTGGGTAGGGGGTACGCTGCTCGGGGCACTGGCAGGAGAAGCGCTTCCGGCGTCTGTTACCAATGCACTGGGAATTATGCTGTACGGTATGTTTATTGCCATCATTATTCCTGCGGCAAAAAAAGATCACAAAGTGTTTTGCGTGATCCTGATCGCTGTCGGATTCAGTCTGTTATTCCATTATGCGATGCCTTTTATTACCAGCGGATTTGCGGTCATTATCTGCGCTTTGCTTGCTGCCGTAGCAGGTGCTGTGCTGTTTCCTGTACCGGATGAGGAAAAAGATCCGGAAACAGAGGAGGGCGTCCTATGAGTGTATGGATCTATATTCTGGTGATGGCGGCAGTCACATATCTGATCCGTATGCTTCCGTTTACTCTGATCCGGGGGAAGGTCAGATCACGGTTTTTCAGAAGTCTGCTGTACTATATTCCTTATGCTGTACTTGCGGCCATGACATTTCCTTCAATCTTTTATTCGACGGGAAATACTGTTACGGCTGTGGTCGGAACTGCTGTGGCCCTGCTCCTGGCCTGGTACAGGATGCCGTTGATCGTTGTGGCGCTGGCAGCGGCAGGAGCTGCGTTTGTGACCGGATTTTTCGTATAAAGGAGAACCGTGATGTGGGTTGCGGAAAACTGGAAGGACTATGAGATATTGGATACCTCCGGCGGTGAAAAACTGGAGAGGTGGGGAGATTATCTGCTGATACGCCCTGATCCGCAGGTGATCTGGGACACCCCGAAACGTGATACGGCCTGGAAAAGGGTGAACGGGCATTATCACAGAAGCACAAAAGGCGGCGGAAACTGGGAGTTTTTTTCTCTCCCGGAAATCTGGTCGATCAGATACGGGAAGCTTACGTTTCAGCTGAAACCGTTTCATTTTAAACATACCGGGCTGTTTCCGGAACAGGCCGTAAACTGGGACTGGTGTTCAGAAAGAATAAAAAAAGAGATTGCACGGCGTCCTTCCGGCAGGCCGTTTAAAGTACTCAATCTGTTTGCCTATACCGGGGGCGCCACTCTTGCAGCGGCATCGGCAGGCGCAGCGGTGACGCATGTGGACGCTTCAAAAGGGATGGTCACCTGGGCCAGGGAAAATGCTGCTGTATCCGGACTGGGAGAAGCTCCTGTCCGCTGGCTTGTGGATGATTGTATGAAATTTGTAGAGCGGGAGATACGGAGAGGAAATACGTACGATGCCATTCTCATGGATCCGCCTTCTTATGGAAGAGGGCCGAAAGGTGAGATATGGAAAATGGAAGATAACATTTTTGAATTTATAGGAAAAACAGCAAAGCTTCTGTCGGATGATCCGTCGTTTTTTCTGATAAATTCCTATACAACAGGACTTGCCCCGTCGGTTCTTTCTTATATGCTTGAGACTGTTCTGAAAAGCCGGGGCGGGAAGGTGGAGTCTTCCGAGATCGGACTTCCGGTCCGCGACAGCGGCCTCGTTCTCCCGTGCGGAGCAACAGGACGCTGGTATAGTTAAGTAAACTATGATATGATGAATAGAAAGTCTTGGTTCAGAGATAACTAAAAGGGGAGCAGAATAATGAAAAAAGTATCGAAAAATCTGGTCGGTATGCTGATCCTGCTGATTTTGCTGATCCTTATACTGGCAGGTGTATATGTATTCGGAGTAAGGCATTTCCGGACACATTTCTTTCCCAATACTTCGATAAATGGTGTCGCTGTCGGCGATATGACAGTGGATGACGCAAAATATGCTATCCAGAATCGCATACGGGATTATTCTCTCACAGTTACGGAAAGAAACGGGATCACGGAAACGATCACAGGTGACCAGATCTATATGCAGTATGCGGATAACGGCGAGATACAGAAATGTCTGGACAGCCAGAATCCGAACTTATGGATCTTCCGGCTCACACGCGGGAAAAACTATAAGATTTCTGTCGGATATACATATGATAAGGCAATCATAGACTCTGTTCTGGATCAGATGCAGTGTTTCCAGGCTGAAAACGAAGAAGCGCCGACGAGTGCCATGGTCGTTGAAACCGATGACGGTATGTATGCGATACAGGAAAGCAGGCAGGGCACGACTTTGGACAGACAGAAAACACGTCTGGCTGTCATGCAGGCTATTGAAGCCAATGCGTCCACTATGGATTTCGAGGCGATGGATCTGTATGAAAAGCCCAGTGTTGAAGCCGCTGATGATGAACTGACAGAAAAAGTGGAAGATGTCAACAGAATGCTGTCCACAAATATTGTTTATGATTTTGTAGACAGGCAGTATGTAGTGGATAAAGATCTGGTCAAGACATTCCTGAAAGAGGATGAAAACGGAAACTTCAAGCTGAGAAGGGATAAAGTACTCGAGTGGGTCAAAAACCTTTCCTATGAGACCGATACTTACGGCATGGCACGTGATTTCAAGACGCACAGCGGCCGTACGATCAGGCTGGCAGCAGGCGGAGATTACGGCTGGGCCATGCATCAGGAGGAAACGGCAAACGAACTGTATCATGCAATACAGAACGGGGAGCAGGGTAAAAAAGATGCTGTGTATGTTTATCGCGCTCAGGACCGCTCGACAAATGACATCGGCGGTACATACGCGGAAGTCTGCATTGAGCTGCAGACGATGTGGCTGTATAAGAACGGGGAATGTATTATTGAAACACCGGTGACTACAGGCACACATTCCAGACAGCAGGACACACCGTCTGGATGTGTGTGGGCCATTGACGGTAAAGAGGCTAATGCCATATTCCCGGAAAACGGTGCGCGTGTGCAGTACTGGCTGCCGTTTGAAAATTCCTGCGGAATTCACGATTCTCCCTGGCGTACGGCGTACGGGGGAAGCGTCTGGCTCACTGCAGGATCAGGCGGATGTGTCAATACACCGCCAGATGCGGCATGGTATTTCTTTGATACGCTGGATGTCGGATATCCCGTAGTAATCTATTACAGTGAGGACCAGCCGGTCGGTACGCAGCCATGGAATGCGACGACCATACCTGTGGTGGAGTGAGATAGTATGAATATTGTTGTTCTGGCAGCCGGAAACAGTACAGAAAGAGATGTATCGATCGTATCGGGAACAGGTGTGTGCAGAGCACTGCGCACACTGGGACACCGCGCTGTTCTGGTAGATGCTTTTTTCGGTTGTGATGAAATGCCGGAGGAGTTTTTTCCGGAAATATATAATACTGAAGCCGAAGCAGAAAGAATGCGTGAAAAGTCGGCACTACTTGCGGAGGAGATGAGACGGCGCCGTTCGTTTTTCGGACCTGGGGTGATCGAGCTGTGTAAAGCAGCAGATTTTGTGTTTCTTGCTCTTCACGGTTCAAACGGAGAAGACGGGCGTGTACAGGCCGCACTGGATCTCCTGGGTGTCCGCTATTCCGGAACAGATTATATCAGCAGTGCGGTTTCCATGGATAAGACAAGGACGAAACAGGTGTTCCGTTTCTGCGGTATACCGGCTCCTGACGGCAGGACTGTTTATAAAGACAGGATCACGGCAGAAGAACTGTTAAAAGAACTCAGTCTGCCGTTGATCGTAAAACCGCAGTGCGGAGGTTCCAGTATCGGAGTCACGATCTGTCATACAGAGGAGGAACTGCGCAGAGGACTGGAAGTTTCATTCGCTTTTGAAGACGCAGCTATTGTCGAAGAATTCATCGAGGGACGTGAATTGACGGTGGCGGTACTGGGAGGAGAGCCGTACCCTGTTGTTGAGATCACGCCGATCGAAGGATTTTATGATTACAAAAACAAGTATCTGCCGGGAATGACGAAAGAAACCTGTCCTGCCCCGCTTTCTGAAGAAAAAACGAGGGAGATACAGGAACTTGCGGTACAGGCAGCAAAAGCCCTGAAAATCCAGGCATATGTCCGGATCGACTTTCTCATGAAAGAAAACGGCAGTCTGTATTGCCTGGAAGCAAATACACTGCCGGGGATGACGCCGACAAGTCTTGTACCTCTTGAGGCAAAGACTGTCGGAATAGATTATCCGGAACTGTGCCAGAAAATGATCGATCTTTCCATGGAAAAATACAGGTGACGACACAGCTTCAAGCTGATCGTATGGAAAAGGAGAACCAATGAAAAACATGACCCCTGAAAATATGTCCCGGGTCACCGGCGGAAGACTGCTCGGTCCGGAGACGCTATTTAAAAGGGAAATCACAGATGTTGTGACAGACAGCCGGAATATCCAGTCCGGTTGTCTTTTTGCGGCTATCCGCGGAGAACGGGCAGACGGACATTCGTTTATAGAACAGACGATCCGTGACGGAGCGGGAGCTGTTCTTGCGGAGTATCTTCCTGACGGGATGACAGCAGCGGTCCCCGTGATCCTTGTGAACAGCGTGAGGAAAGCACTGCAGGAACTGGCGGCCTTTTATCTGGATCAGATGCAGATCCCGACTATCGGGATCGTCGGCAGTGCGGGGAAGACGAGCACCAAGGAGATGGTTGCTGCAGTTTTGTCACAGAAGTTCCGTGTACTGAAAACGGAAGGGAATTTTAATAATGAACTGGGAGTTCCCCTGACAGTATTCCGTATAAGGGAGGAACATCAGATTGCCGTGATAGAGATGGGGATCAACCATTTTGGTGAGATGCGCCGGCTGGCAGCTATTGTCAGACCTGATACGGTGATCATGACGAATATAGGAACAGCACATCTTGAATTTCTGAAAGACAGAGATGGGATCCTGCGTGCTAAAAGTGAAGTGTTTGAGTATCTCCGGCCGGATGGAAAGGTGATATTAAACGGAGATGACGATAAACTCATGTCACTACACCAGGTGAACGGTAAAAAGACGATGTTCTATGCTGTGGAGAATCAGGACGCTGAAATCCGCGCGGAAGAAGTGGAACTGACAGGAATTGAGAGCACAAAGTGTGTGATGGTCACGCCGGAAGGGAAATTCGAAGTCGTGATACCTGTTTCAGGCCTGCATGCTGTTCATAATGCGCTTGCCGGTGCTGCTGCCGGATACCGGTATGGTCTGTCACCGGAACAGATCAGGAAAGGAATTGCGTCGTACAGGAGTCTGGCAGGAAGATTTCAGATTGTGCATACAGATACACTTACGATCATTGATGATTCTTATAATGCCAATCCGTCTTCCATGAAGGCATCGCTCCGTGTTCTGGAGAAGGGAACAGGCAGGAAAACGGCAGTTCTCGGCGACATGGGTGAACTCGGAGATCATTCAGAAGATCTGCACAGGGAAGTGGGAAGATATGCAGGAACTCTTTCAGTAGACGTCCTGTACTGTATCGGGAAGCTGGGGAAATGTATCGCAGAGGGAGCGGAAGAAGTGCTGAAAACAAAAGACAGCGGCATGGCGGTCCTGTGGTTTCCTGACAGTGTTTCCTTTACAGACGCTGTTTCCGGATACATACAGAGCGGGGATACCGTACTCGTTAAGGCATCACGCTTTATGGGGTTTGAAAAGATCGTAAAGAAGCTTCGGGATTTATAAAAAATTTTGAGGTTGCTTTTTTCAATATCGTAGAGTATAATTCATCGTGTAAAAAGAATTTACCCTTCAAAAAATTTTTTTTACAATTAATAACCCCTTATTAATTATTTATACT
>CACZSZ010000263.1 GCA_902783945.1 uncultured Lachnospiraceae bacterium | reverse complement strand
CGCCTCCGACGATGACCACATGCTTTCCTTTTGCTTCCGCCTTTTTCTGTCTGGCAGCGTGAGAGTCAGTTTTCGGGAATACGCAGCCCTCAGCAGTATATTCTTCAGATGTCATCAGGTTTTTTGTTGCCTCCTTCAGGAAGTCAACAGCATACCGCACACCCGGGATCTCTCTGCCTTCCAGACAGGGCAGGGGACGGGGAGCTTTGGCGCCGCAGCACAGAATAACAGCATCGAATTCTTTGAGCAGATCTTCGGCAGCGACAGTTCTGCCGACATCCATGCCTGTCCGGAAACGGATCCCTTCCTGTTCCATCAGTTCACGGCGGCGCAGGATCACAGATTTGTCCAGTTTCATATTCGGAATTCCGTACATGAGGAGTCCGCCGATCTGATCGTCGCGCTCAAAAACAGTGACACTGTGTCCGCGGTGATTCAACTGGTCCGCCGCGGCAAGACCGGAAGGCCCTGATCCTACTACTGCGATCTTTTTTCCGGAGCGGACGGCGGGGATACGCGGTTTCATAAAGCCTTCCTGATAGGCGGTCTCAATTATGAACAGTTCATTGTCGTGAGACGTTACCGGCAGATCATCCTGTCCCAGGATACAGGCTTTCTCGCACAGAGCGGGGCAGACCCGCCCGGTAAACTCCGGAAAGTTATTAGTCTTCAACAGTCTTGACAGAGCCTGCGGCATGTGTCCGCAGTATATTTCGTGATTCCATTCCGGGATCAGATTGTGCAGCGGACAGCCGGTGACCATCCCCGCCAGTTTCATAGCTGACTGGCACAGCGGCACGCCGCAGTCCATACACCGCGCGCCCTGCCGCCGGCGCTGCTCCTGTATCCGTTCTTCAAGTATTCGGTCTGTACTGCTCAGCGGGGCATGAAACTCCTTGAAGCTTTTCAGCCTTTCACCAGGAGGTATGATTTTATTCTCTTCTCTTGCATATTCCAGAAATCCGGTTGGTTTTCCCATGATCATTACCTCGTCTTCTAATGGTTCTCTCAGCTGTAAAGTGAGTGAAAGGCTTCCAGTTCTGCAGCTTCGTGTGAGAGGCCTGTCTCTTCAAACCGGCTGACGGCTGCCAGCATGCGCCGGTAGTCGTGCGGGACGATTTTTTTAAAATACGGCAGGATCTCTTCAAAATGATCCAGAATATCCTGTGCGGCAGCGGATCCGGTTTCCCGGACAAAGTCAGTCAGGATGATCTGCAGCTCCTGGATATCATATTTTTCCGTTACCTCTGTCATTTCCGCCATGTCTTTATTTATTTTCAGGTACAGATCATGTCTGCGGTCCAATACATAGGCGATGCCGCCGCTCATTCCGGCGGCAAAGTTCTTGCCTGTCGGACCGAGGATCACGGCCCGGCCGCCGGTCATATATTCCAGCCCGTGGTCACCGCATCCCCAGGCCACGGCGGTTGCGCCGGAATTCCGGATGCAGAAGCGTTCACCGGCGATGCCGTCGATGTAGCAGATACCGCTTGTTGCACCGTACAGAGCGACGTTGCCGGCGATGATATTCTTAGTCGGGTCAAACATGCTGTGTGCGGAGAGGCTTTTGGGCAGCTGCCCTGCTGCGGTTCCGGTCCCGGTGGCGGGCGGCGGTGTGAGGATCAGCTTTCCGCCGGACAGTCCTTTGCCGAAGCCGTCATTCGTATCGCCGCTGAGACGGATCGTTACACCTTTTGGAAGAAAGGCCCCGAAGGATTGGCCGCCTCCGCCCAATGCGTGGATCAGGAAGGTGTCATCAGCCATTGAATTGCCGAATGTCTTCTGGACCAGCGAGCCGAACAGGGTTCCGAAAGTCCTGTTGGTACTGGATACGTGCACAGACACCTCGGCAGGATTTCCAGACTTCAGAGACTCACGGAAGGAGGGGATCAGAACGGTCTCATCCAGTGTTTCGTCCAGTTTGAAGTCGTAGACTTTTTCGGGAACGAAATGTACGTCATCAGATTTGGTGCTGCCATCCGGACAGAGCACAGCAAAAAGGTCCACCGTTTTCGCACGCGGTGTTACAGCAGGTTTCTGACGCAGGCAGTCAGAGCGGCCGACCATCTCGTCGACGGTCCGGAAGCCGAGGTCTGCCATGATCTCGCGCAGTTCTTCCGCAATATACAGCATGAAATTCATGACATATTCCGGTTTGCCTTTGAACCGCTTCCGCAAGGTCTCATTTTGTGTGGCTATGCCAAACGGACAGGTGTCTTTGCTGCAGACACGCATCATCATGCAGCCCAGACAGACCAGCGCGGTCGTTGCAAAGCCAAATTCTTCCGCACCAAGCAGTGCGGCGATCGCGACATCGCGGCCGCTCATCAGCTTGCCGTCCGTTTCCAGAATGACCCGGCCGCGCAGACCGTTTTCCACAAGTGTGCGGTGCGCCTCGGAAAGACCCAGTTCCCACGGAAGTCCAGCGTGGTGGATCGAGGAAAGCGGGGCGGCTCCGGTACCGCCGTCATGCCCGGAGATTAGAATGACCTGGGCACCGGCTTTGGCCACACCGGAGGCAATTGTTCCCACGCCGGCTTCCGAGACCAGTTTGACGGAAATACGGGCGTCTTTATTGGCATTTTTCAGATCATAGATCAGCTGTGACAGGTCTTCAATTGAATAGATGTCGTGATGCGGGGGCGGAGAGATCAGTGTGACACCGGGCGTGGAGTGACGTGTTCTGGCAATCCACGGATAGACTTTCATGCCCGGCAGATGACCGCCCTCGCCAGGTTTGGCGCCCTGTGCCATCTTGATCTGGATCTCTTTGGCACTGTTCAGGTATTCTTCGGTCACGCCGAACCGTCCGGAGGCCACCTGTTTGATGGCGCTGTTTTTTTCCGTGCCCAGCCGGGCCGGATCTTCCCCACCTTCGCCGGTATTGGATTTGCCGCCCAGTCGGTTCATGGCGATGGCCAGGGCTTCATGTGCTTCCTGTGAGATCGAGCCATAGGACATGGCGCCGGTCTTAAATCGTTTCACGATCTCCGAAGCAGGTTCCACTTCTTCAAGGGGAACAGCATCGCCGGCAGGAGTCAGCGCAAAAAGGCTGCGGAGTGTGTGAGGATGACACTCGCTGTCCACACGGCGGGTGTATTCGCGGAATATTTCATAATTTCCCTCCCGGACGGCCCGCTGGAGGAGCACGATAGTCTTCGGATCATACAGATGATCCTCCGATTCCGGATTGCTGCGCAGTGCATGCAGACCGAAATAATCCGGAGTCATGTCGGCAGGAAGACCGAGCGGATCAAATGCCCGGTCATGCAGTATGGCAATGTCCTGTTGGATCTCATTCAGGCCGATTCCGCCGACGCGGCTGACCGTACCTGTAAAATATGTGTCAACCAGATTCTGCGAAAGGCCGACGGCCTCAAAGATTTTTGCTGACTGATACGACTGCAGTGTGCTGATCCCCATCTTGGCAGCAATCTTGACGATACCATTCAGGATGGCTTTGTCATAATCAGAAACGGCCGTGTAATAATCCTTGTCCAGCGCGCCGGTCCGGATCAGTTCTCCGATACACTCATGTGCGAGATACGGACAGACGGCACGGGCGCCGAAGCCCAGTGTTACGGCAAACTGATGTACATCGCGCGGTTCGGCACTTTCCAGGATCAGGGAGACCTGTGTGCGTTTTTTGGTGGTGACCAGGTGCTGTTCCACGCAGGAAACGGCGAGAAGTGATGGAATCGCCACATGGTTTTCGTCCACACCCCGGTCAGACAGAACGAGGATATTGAATCCTTTTGAGTAGGCTCTGTCCACAGCGATGCAGAGCTGGTCCAGTGCCTTTTTCAGAGAGGTATGTTTATAATACAGAAGCGGGATCATGGCAGTCATGAATCCGGGCTCCTGCAGCTGCCGGATCTTCATCAGGTCTACTTCTGTCAGGATCGGGTTTTCTACTTCCAGCATCCGGACATTTCCGCTGCTCTCCTCCAGAAGGTTGCCGTCGGAACCGATATAAACAGTTGTGTCGGTGACGATTTTTTCACGAAGAGAATCGATCGGCGGATTGGTCACCTGCGCAAACAGCTGTTTGAAATAGTGGGACAGTGGTCTGTGTTTTTCCGAAAAAACGGCAAGGGGAATGTCGTTTCCCATGGAAGCCGTCATCTCGGTGCCTTTTTCCGCCATGGGGAGGATCTGGGTTTTGATATCCTCATAGCTGTACTGGAAGAATCGGTAGAGACGGCTCCGCATATCACTGTCATATCCGGGAACGCGGTGATTGGGCACCGGCAGGGCTGACAGATGCTTGAGATTCCGGTCAAGCCATTCGCCGTACGGCTGTCGGCCTGCATAGAAACTCTTGCATTCCTCATCAGAAATGATGCGTTTCTGGTTGGTATCGACCAGCAGGATACGGCCGGGGGCGAGGCGGTTTTTTTCTATAATGTGTTCATCAGGGATATCCAGCACGCCCACTTCGGAGGAAAGGATCAGCCTGCCGCTGTCTGTGACATAATAGCGCGCCGGGCGAAGACCGTTGCGGTCCAGGGTGGCACCCACCAGTTCGCCGTCCGAAAACAGAATGGCGGCCGGGCCGTCCCAGGGCTCCATCATCGTGGCATAGTAGTGATAAAAATCCTTGCGGTCCTGTTTCATAAAAGGGTCGTGTTTCCAGGGCTCCGGTATGAGGGCCATCATCGCCAGTGGAAGAGGCATCCCGTTCATGTACAGAAATTCAAGCGTATTGTCGAGCATGGCGGAGTCAGAAGCTGTTTTGGGTATGACAGGGAAGATCTTGTCAATGGCCGATTCCAGGAACGCAGAGGCCATGGTTTCTTCGCGTGCCAGCATACGGTCGATGTTGCCGCGGATCGTGTTGATCTCGCCGTTGTGGGCAATCATGCGGTATGGATGGGCTTTGTCCCAGCTGGGCGTCGTGTTTGTGGAAAAGCGTGAGTGGACCAGGGCGATGGCTGTCCTGTACAGCGGGTCACGCAGATCGTCGTAAAAGGCGCGCAGCTGACTGACCAGGAACATGCCTTTGTACACGATGGTCCGTGAGGAAAGTGAGCAGATATATGTGTCTTCGGAACTCTGTTCAAACTCCCGGCGGATGATATACAGGAGTCTGTCGAATTCCAGTCCCGGGGCCGTTCCCTCGGGGCGCCGCAGAAAAGCCTGGCAGATTTCCGGCATGGAATTCTTCGCCATATCTCCGAGAATCTCCGGGTGCACGGGGACGCGGCGCCACCCAAGCAGAGTCACTTTGTTTTTCCGGCAGATTACCTCGAACATGCGGACGGCAAAAGTATGCCGGAGGGAATCAGGCGGCAGAAAGAACATGCCCACACCCAGATCACCGTCCCTCAGACCGCCGGTATCTATACCGGCAGCCAGCGCAGCCTGCCGGAAAAACGGGCCGCTGATCTGCGTCAGAATGCCGACGCCGTCTCCTACTTTTCCGGAAGCGTCTTTTCCGGCCCGGTGTTCCAGTTTTTCTACGATACAGAGCGCGTCGTCCAGTACCTGACGGTCAGGTGTGCCGTCGATATTGACAACGACACCGATGCCGCAGGCGTCGTGCTCTTTTTGAAGATCGTGAAGGTAGGCTTTGTATTCTGCATTGTTCATGATGAGTTCCTCATTAATCTTGAGTATAAAGAAAGGCGTCTGGGAACTGATCCCAGACGCCTTTGCCTGTGCATTCTTATTTTCGTACATTATAGACATGCGGGTCTTCGTTTGTCAATAAACAACCGCCGGAGTCAATCCTGCAGCCAGGATATGTAATCCATAATATCAGCGAAGTCGATTTCCAGATCACCGTCATAAATACCGATCGGCACTTTGTCTGAAAGATGATATGTAATGAGGAAATCCTCCGTGCCAAACAGGTATACGAGGATCTCTTTATTTTTCAGATCGACGGCCCAGTACTCTCTGACACCGGCATTTTGGTACTTGTTCAGCTTGATAAAGAGATCCTTCTTCCGTGAAGAAGGGGAGAGGATCTCGATGATGAAATCCGGAGCGCCGAACAGCCTTGCATTATGAAACTTGGAACGGTCGCAGGTGATAAAGACGTCCGGCTGCAGGATCGTCTTGTCATCACAGTCAAGCTGCACGTCACAGGGGGCGATGGCCGGAACACAGGGACCCTTGCGGTCCCGGATGTAGTTGGCAATCGTTCTGAAGATCTCTCCTGCGATCAGCTGGTGAGAGACAGTAGGCGCTGACATATCATAGAACACACCGTCGATCAGTTCGACGCGGCGTTCGTCCGGAAGGGCCAGATA
This sequence comes from uncultured Lachnospiraceae bacterium, assembly GCA_902783945.1. Lineage (GTDB taxonomy): Bacteria > Bacillota > Clostridia > Lachnospirales > Lachnospiraceae > Bilifractor. The sequence continues at coordinate 946 of CACZSZ010000263.1, read as the reverse complement.
GTCATCCAGCGTATATTCCCCCTGAACTTTTCCCTGAGAGGAATCTGCTGCATAGGCATATGCCCCTTCCCTGAGGGAAGCGGTCCCCTTCGGTTCGCCTGCGGTATACACGGCGGTATCTTCACGAAGCGTGCCTGCTGCCGGAGGAGCATGGAAAGATGATCTGTCGGCGGCATTTCTGAAGAAAGCGTCCAGTTTGAGCAGGGTGTCTCTGCGTGGGGAGGACGTTGTTCCGTCGAACAGTTTTTGGAGTGTGCCGTAGGGGACTCCGGAAAGAGCAGAAATATCTTTTACGGAATACCCCAGACTCTTTTTTGCTGCCTTCATCTCATCAATTGTCATCATGAACCGATATTCCTCCCAGTTGTAAACCGAAAAGCAGCCTCCCTCGTTCCGAACCGAGGCCATCCACACCAATAATATACCATATTACCACCTGGCAAGCAACCGAAAACGGGATAAATATGGGCAAAAAAAGAGTGAAGCCAAAAGATGGGCGATAAATGAGCAAAATATGGGCGAAAGATGGGGCGGTAATGGGCAAATACGGGATCGGGCAAGTGGCAGTGCCGGAGAACTGAGCAGAGGAATGTCCGGTGCTCCGGTATTCTTTTGCTATGCATCGATCGCTGTCCGCAGTTCCTGTGTAAATGATCTTACATGGGAGGCGGCCTGGCTGCCGTATTCCGCGACCAGTTTCATGTAGGCGGAGCCGACGATAACGCCGTCGGAGACGGCAGCCATGGCGGCTGCCTGTTCCGGTCCCGAGATGCCGAAGCCGACGGCGCACGGGATATCCTTGGCGGCTTTTGCGATCTGCACCATGGCGCCGACGTCGGTCGTGATGGCACTGCGCGTGCCGGTCACGCCAAGAGACGAGACACAGTAGAGGAAGCCGGAGGCTTCTTTTGCGATCATGGCGATCCGGTCTTCGGATGTCGGGGCG
>CACZSZ010000262.1 GCA_902783945.1 uncultured Lachnospiraceae bacterium | reverse complement strand
CAGACTGATCTGGCCTTCCTGAAGTTTTGTTTCCTGAAGGCAGAACGCATCCGCGTCCGCTTCCGCGAAGAAATCCTCGAACCCCTTTTTCATCACGGCCCTCAGACCGTTTACATTCCAGGAAATATATTTTTTCATGCTCAATACCCGTAAAAATTGACCGCCAGCGAGGAATCATAATAGATCGAACCGGGATCCGTGAGCACCAGCTTTCCGTCCTGGTCCGTTTCCATGATCGCCGCCTCGCAGTTATAAGGAACATGCGGATGCTTGAAGTATTCCGGATCATCTGAAAAACGCGACAGGATACACCTCATGGTGCAGCCGTGGGTGACAGCCAGCACGGTCTTGTCCTGATAAGCCGGTTCCGCGATCAGTTCATCAATAAATTCATTGCCGCGGCGGATCACATTTGCCAGCGGTTCCCCGCCTTCCGGACAGTAAGTACCGTTCGGATTCAGATAAAAATCTTCAAAGTCATCTCTGTTGATTTCGCCGAAATCGCGATGACTGTGAAGGCCTTCCCACACGCCGAAGCCGATTTCCATGATCCGTGCATCGATCATCGGGCCCATGCCCTTGTCCAGGAAATGCCGGTTCCGGGAAAGAATGATCGACGCCGTTTCGCAGGCTCTGGCCAGCGGGCTGACATAGCAGAGATCAAAAGGGATCCCCGCCATTCCTGCCGCAGCGAGTCCCGCAAGTTTAATTCCGTTTTTGTTCAGGTGAATATCCGAGTGTCCCTGGATCCGTCTCTGCCGGTTCCAGTCCGTTTCGGAATGTCTCAAAAGGTATATTTTCATGTAAAGCCGAAGAAGGCATTGATACCGGCAGTCAGGCCTTCCGCCTCCTTCTGCAGGATCTCTGCCGAATGATCAGAACACTGATTGCCCAGTTCAATATCTACTGACGGTATCGTGCTGTATGAGGTCTGGGTCAGATCCATGTCCAGCGGATTGGCACCCCAGACTTTCATTCCCTGCGCCTTCAGTCCGGCGATCAGGGCATCTCCCAGCGCCTCATGCTGCTGCCAGTGGGACGCGACCGGCTCCATCTTTTTGAGTGCATCGGGAACTGACATATAGAAAACACCCTTGTCTTTGTTGAGGCCGTCTCCGTCCCAGTGCAGGGCAATGTGGCAGTCAGCCACGTTGTTGGAAATAACTGTTCTGGCAATGTTGTCAAGCTGTACATCATCTCCGTCCCTGATCATCAGTACGTCATACCCTTCCGCAAGCAGCCTGTCTCTGAGAATGCGCGCCATCTGAAGAGTCACGACACGCTCCGGCGTGCCGTCTTTAAAAGTCATTCCTGAAGAAACCGCGGTGGCTTTGACATTTCCGGCTGCCGTGGACCCGCCGGTGACTTTTGCTGTCTTATCGGGATGGCACCAGGTTTTGACGGAGGCTCCGCCTTCCGTCCCGTGTCCTGCATTGACCGCAATAATCTTATCCTTGCGGTTCGCCTGTGCCGTATACATAACAGCTTGGCCGGTATGGATCATGGAATAGTCCGCAAACTGCCAGCCTGCATCCAGGCCGATCTGTGTTCCGTTTTCATAAATCCTGCGGGTGTCCGCATAGCTTCTTCCGCCGGGGATGACGCAGACCGCTGCAAGAACCAAAGCGCAGAGCGCCGAAAGTTTTCTGAGTTTCATATTCTAAGACTCCTTTACGCCAAAACAGTAAAATACAGCAGCACAATGATACCAAGTATGATGCGGTAGACACCGAAAACCTTAAAGTCATGCTTGCGTATATATTTCATCAGGAAGCGGATCGTATAGACCGCCACCACGAAAGAGGTCATCATGCCGAACAGCAGCAGGAAGACCTGCACGCCGGTAAAATCAAAACCGTGCTTGATGATCTTCAGCAGGCTCGCCCCAAACATGACCGGAATGCCGAGGTAGAATGAAAACTCGGCAGCGATCGGTCTGGCACAGCCCAGGATCATGGCTCCGAGAATCGTCGCCCCGGAGCGGGAGGTTCCGGGAATAAAT
>CACZSZ010000261.1 GCA_902783945.1 uncultured Lachnospiraceae bacterium | reverse complement strand
GCGATCCCCATCTTCTCGATCATCTGCGCGATCAGACTGTTCTCCTGTTTCAGCAGATTCAACAGCAGATGCTCCTGCTCGATCTCTTGGTTTCCAAATTCATATGCAGTCTTTTCCAGTCCCTGCACCGCTTCGATCGATTTTTGTGTAAATTTCTGTATGTTCATGTCCTCACCTCCCCTATTCCCCGGCAGGGGTTTTCTTTCTGTGCCCGCCGCAAATTTATACAGCGGCTTCTTCTGTAAAATCTTTTAATTGCCATCTCGGATCCTTCTTACGATACAGAAAACAGGCCTTCCGAACCGGTAAGGCCTGTTTTTCTGTATTGTCTTTCCGACTCTGAAAAGACTATAACACACTTTTTAGCACTCGTCAAGCGAGAGTGCTAACAAAAATTCTTATTTCAGCTTTCTGCAAAATGCATCAATATCATCATCTGTCTTCCGGGACTGTTTCTGCTTCGGATCAATAAAAACAGCTTCTGCCTCAAAAGTATCGATACCGACAGCCCTGCGCAGTTTTGCCAGCGCTTTTTCCGCACCCCCTCCGCTCTGACAGGCAAATGCCGCTATCTGCTTATCCCTTATCTCCGGCAGGTGATCCGCCACAAAAGTCCTTATGGGAGGAGTGAAATTTGACGCCCACACAGGAAAGCCGAAAAGAATGCGGTCATACGCGGACAGATCCGCACTGTACGGCTCCAGCGCAGGTTTCTCTCCCATGACAGCACTCTTGCCTCCCCAGAAAAATTTGGCCAGTCCTTTATCGGCATAGGCTTTTTTCGGAACAAGGCGCAGCAGATCTGCCCCGATGCCATCTGCGATCTTTCTGGCCGCATACTCTGTGTTCCCTTCCAGCGAATAATAGACGATCAGTGTTTTCATCTTCTCCCTCCATTTTCGTACACACTAATTTTCCCTTACTCTATCACGGATATCTGACTGCGTAAAGAAACGTCGTGGCATAAGCAAAACAAAGGTCTTTCTTGCTGCCTGATCAGGATAGTCCTATAATGAAACCAATCCATGAAACCATAACCAGCAAGAGTTCATACACATTTATCATTTATCTTTTTCAGGAGGAACTTACCATGGCTGAAACATTAGTCACTTTAAAAACGCGCCGCAGCTGCCGCGCTTACAAACCGGAACTGATCGAAGAGGAAAAACTGGATGCGATCATAGAAGCAGGAACCTACGCCGCAACCGGTATGGGCAAACAGTCACCCATCATCATTGCCGTTACCGGCAAAGAGCTGCGGGACAAACTATCCAAAATGAATGCGGAAATCATGGGTGTCGATTTTGATCCGTTTTACGGCGCACCGGAACTTCTGATCGTACTGGCCGACAAAGATATTCCCACATACCTCTATGACGGCAGCCTTGTCATGGGCAACATGATGAATGCCGCGGCCGATCTTGGGGTTGCCAGCTGCTGGATCCACCGGGCAAAAGAGGAATTCGAAAGCGAAGAAGGCAAGGCGATCCTGAATGATCTAGGTATTTCAGGAAACTTTGAAGGCATCGGCCACCTGGTCCTTGGCTATGCGGCCGGACCGGATGCAGAACCCGCTCCCAGAAAAGACAGCTATGTAGTGAGAGCATAACTCCGGAGTTTTCTGTTGATCGTGTTCAGCACTTTTTTCTTGTTCCTTGTCCATTCCGGAGCGATCAGAAGCTTTCCCGGCGCATCACCGGTCATCCGGTGAAGAACGGTTTCTTCCGGAAGCAGAGTCAGGCTTTCTGCGACCAGATCCGTATATTCTTCAAGGGTAAGGAGCGGGAAGGGATTTTTCCCATATTCTTCAGCAAGCTGTGTTCCTTTTATCACATGGAGCATGTGGATCTTGATCCCGAAGAGAGGCGGATCAAGATCCGCCAGGAACCGGATCGTATTCAGCATGTCGTCTCCGGTCTCACCGGGAAGACCGAAGATCACATGCGCGACGGCGGGGATCCCGGCATCTGACAGTTTCCGGTATCCTTCTTCAAAGACGGACCGCGGATATCCGCGATGTATTTTTTCGGCCGTATCATCCCGCGCTGTCTGAAATCCCAGTTCCACCCACACTGGTTTTATTCCGGCAAGCGTCTTCAGCATGGACATTACTTCATCGCCCAGACAGTCCGGCCGGGAAGCCAGTGACAGTACTGCGATATCTTCTCTGAGGGCTGTCTCCGTGTACAAAGTCTGCAGCCTGCCGATATTGCCGTACGTATTGGTAAAGGACTGAAAATACGCAATATACTTCTTTGCGGCTGTCTTATTGCGGATCTTCAGTTTTGCGGCTTCGATCTGCTCCGCGACCGGAACAGGGGGAGCCGCAAAATCTCCGGAACCCTTTTCCGAACAGAATGTGCAGCCTCCGTATCCCAGCGTGCCGTCCCTCGTGGGACAGGTGCACCCTGACGACAGGGACAGCTTGTATATTTTTTCTCCGTAGGTTTCTTTCAGATAATCCGACAGCCGCCGCATTTTTCCCCCTATACAGAACCGGGTCTGTTGAACCGGGTTCCGTCAAACCGTTTCTCCGCCTGTTTTCCCGATCACCGTGCGGCGGATATAAACCATAAATCCGAGGCACAGGATGATCTGGAGGACCGAGGAACAGGGAACGGCCAGTCCGATGTGGAAGAGTGATACCGGCGTCTGCCGGCTCATGATATAAGAGACCGGCACCCTGACCAGAAACGCGGCGATCACACCCTGCAGCATGACAAACCGGGTTCTGCCGATCCCATTGTAAAACCCGAGGAAACAGAAAAACACAGGTGTAAGCATACAGTCTATCCCGTATGCTTTCAGATAATCCCCGCCTGCGGCCGCCACTTCCGCATCCTTTGAAAAGATCGAGGCAAGTGCATCTCCGTGAAAAAATGCCGTAAAGAACATGACTACACCGAAAGCCAGCGACATCAGGATGGCATAGCGCAGAGCCTTCTCCGCCCTGTCCAGACGGCCGGCGCCGGCATTCTGTGCCACAAACGCCGACATGGACTGCATAAACGCGATCGGAACCAGCATGATAAACACGCAGATCTTTTCCGCGACACCCACTCCGGCAGAAGCTGTCACGCCAAGTGTGTTTACGATCATCAGAATAATGAGGAACGAGATACTCACCAGAAAATCCTGAAGGGCGATCGGCAGCCCCAGACGTGTGATGATCCGGGCTTTGTCTTTCTGCAGCCGTATCTTTGAAATCTGAAAAGAAAACGGCAGCTTTTTCCTGCGTATCAGCAGCAGGGAGAGCACGACACTCGCTGCCTGGGCCAGGACCGTAGCCGCAGCCGCGCCGGCCGTTCCCATGCCGAATACGGCAACAAACAGCAGATCGCCGGCAATGTTGCAGGCACAGGCAATCGCAACGGAGATCAGCGGAGTCACAGAATCCCCTATCCCGCGGAAGATACTCCCGATCAGGTTGTACGCTATAATGACCAGCATACCAGCCCCGCAGATCCGTATATAGGATACCGTGAGATCAAATGCTTCCGCGGGGGCACGCATCAGAGAAGCGACGGAGGCGGCGCCGGGAACGAACAGTACAGTCAGGACTGCACCGATCAGCGCAAACATGATCATACAGGTTCCGACCGTCTCTCCGCCTTCTTCCGGTTTTCCTTCTCCGATCTGCCGTCCGAGCAAAATCGTGGCGCCCATGGCAAAACTGGCCACCAGGTTTGTCATGGTCATCATGATCTGTGAACCGGTGGATACGGCAGATACATCCGCCGGAAGGCCGAACTGCCCGACGATCAGAAGATCAACAGCTCCGTACATAGCCTGCAGAAACAGCGCTGCGAGCACAGGCAGAGAAAAGCGCACGAGCGGACGAAGGATTTCTCCTTCCGTAAAGTTGTGATTGTCTGTTTTTTTCATGCCACAGTATTATGTCTCAAAACGATGCAATTTCCGTATACACACGGCGTCCGTCTTTTACTTCCGATTTCATCAGCGATATTTTTTTCACCGTCATCTCGCCTTTCGGCACCGGGATCTGTTTCCAGTTTCCGTTCATTTTCCGGACCAGCGTAATGTGCGGAACGAATTTCTTTTTGTCGTAATCGATCCCGGCCTGATCCAGCGCATCACGGACACTTTTGACGGCTGCCGAAAGCCCCTGCTTTCCTTTCATGCCTGTCCAGAGCAGATCGCCGAAGCAGCCCATCTCCGAAAAATTCAGTTTGAACGGTTTAAACGATATATTCTGCAGAGCCTTTTTTGCAGGTTCCGCACTGATCGTTTCTCCGATAAAAGCCAGGGTCATATGCAGATTCTGTACGGGCACATAGTTCCCCCTGATGCCCGCCTTTTTCATCTCATGCATAGTTCCCGTGAGTGTTTTTTTCAATTCATCCGACAAAACTACAGCTACAAATATACGCATCTGCTTTCCCTGTATTCTCCTTCTTTACTATTTGTTATCATATTATTATACTCTTTAGTACCTTGTTTGTGTATCTTGTTTCCCTGGAGTACTCACATGCCGGAGAATGCTGCCCATATCATTTTTCATGTAGATGTCAACTCGGCTTTTCT
>CACZSZ010000260.1 GCA_902783945.1 uncultured Lachnospiraceae bacterium | reverse complement strand
GGAGACCGGCTGATCGTGAACGCGCAGGGCGGAAGCAGGAAACTGAAGGATTATCTGATCGATGAAAAGGTTCCCCGCGAAGAGCGGGACAGGATCCCGCTTCTTGCATCCGGCCGGCAGGTATTCTGGGTCGTCGGTCACAGGATCAGTGAAGACGTGAAAGTGACGGAACAGACGCAGCGTATTCTGGAGATCACGGCAGTGCCGCATACAGACAGGCAGATAACAGACGGTCCTTCCGGCGATGACGCAGGAGGGAAAGAAGGCTTAAATACAAAGCCGGAAGACTGAAAACGGGAGAAGCGTACAGAATATGAAAGAACATGTCCGTGTGATGTATGACGAGGCGCAGGTTGCGTCGAGGATAGCAGAGCTTGGGGCGCAGATCAGCGAAGATTATCAGGGAAAGACGCTGCATATGATCTGTGTGTTAAAGGGGGGGGTTTTCTTCCAGTGTGAACTGGCGAAACGCATCACCGTCCCGGTCACGCTGGATTTCCTGTCGGTATCCAGTTATGGCAGCGGCACAAGCTCAAGCGGAGTCGTAAAAGTCATAAAAGATCTGGACGAAAGTATTGAGGACAGAGATGTGCTGATCGTGGAGGACATCATCGACTCAGGACGCACGCTCAGTTATCTGATGAAAGCACTGCAGAATCGGAATCCGCGCAGTCTGCGGCTCTGCACACTGCTGGATAAGCCGGACAGGCGTGTTGTGGAGGGCGTGGATGTGCAGTACTGCGGTTTTGTGATCCCGGACCGGTTCGTGGTCGGATACGGGCTGGATTATGATCAGCGGTACCGCAATCTGCCTTATATAGGTGAAATATCTTTTGATGAGGAGTAAAAACAGAAGTTTATGTTGCAGGGAAAGAGAAGCGGCATCATCTATATTGTCATTCTGGCAGTCCTGATTTTTGTATTCGCTGTTCTGCCGGGACTGAACGGGACAGGAAGAGATGCCATTACAAACAGCACTTTTCTGGAATATCTGGAAGACGGACGGATCAAAAAAGCAGAGATCACGCAGAATCCTGAGGTGCCGACAGGTGCCGTCACATTTTCTGTAAAAGGCGAGGAACAGACCTATCGCGTTTACGTCAGTGACGTGGCGGATGTGGAAAAAAAGCTGGATGAAAAGGGTGTGGAGTATTCCGTAGACAATGTCACGCAGTCGGGTTCCATGTGGTCCTTGCTGTGGCCGTTTATTGCTGTCGGTATCTGCGTCTTGTTCCTGACGATGTTCCTGAACCGTCAGATGGGCGGCGGAGCCGGCGGCAGCAATCAGCGCATGATGGATTTCGGGCGCAGCCGCGCGACAATGACAACGGACAAGGAAAGCAAGATCCGATTCCGGGATGTAGCCGGCATGAAAGAAGAAAAGGAAGATCTGGAAGAGGTCGTGGATTTCCTGAAAAATCCTGCGAAATACACGAAGGTCGGAGCCCGGATCCCCAAAGGCGTGATCCTTGTAGGACCTCCCGGAACAGGTAAGACACTGCTGGCCAAGGCCGTGGCAGGCGAAGCTGGAGTGCCGTTCTTTTCGATATCCGGTTCGGATTTTGTCGAGATGTTTGTCGGTGTCGGCGCCAGCCGTGTCCGTGATCTGTTTTCCGAGGCCAAAAAGAATGCGCCCTGTATCGTGTTCATCGATGAAATCGATGCCGTCGGCAGACGCAGGGGTACCGGTATGGGCGGCGGTCATGACGAGCGTGAGCAGACCCTCAATCAATTGCTGGTCGAAATGGACGGATTTGGCGTTAACGAGGGGATTATCGTGATGGCAGCCACAAACCGGGTGGATATCCTGGATCCTGCGATCCTCCGTCCCGGCCGCTTTGACCGCAAGGTCGCCGTGAGCCGGCCGGACGTGCGCGGCAGAGAGGAGATCCTGAAGGTACATGCGCGCAATAAGCCGCTTGGCGATGATGTCGATTTGAAACAGATCGCACAGACTACGGCAGGGTTCACCGGAGCAGATCTGGAAAACCTGCTGAACGAAGCTGCGATCCGTGCGGCCAAGAATAAAAGGGCGTATACAAATCAGGAAGACATCAAAGCGGCCTTTGTCAAGGTCGGGATCGGTACGGAAAAGAAAAGCCGCCTGATCTCAGATAAGGAAAAACTGATCACGGCCTATCATGAAGCCGGACATGCGATCCTGTTCCATGTACTGCCGGATATGGATCCCGTATATACGGTCTCCATCATTCCGACCGGACCGGGAGCGGCAGGATATACGATGCCGCAGCCGGAGACGGACAACATGTTCATGACCCGCGGCAAAATGCTGCAGCAGATCGTGGTCGATCTGGGAGGACGTGTCGCAGAGGAAATGATCTTTGACGATATTACGACCGGTGCCTCGCAGGATATCCGTCAGGCAACGGCACTGGCCCGGGATATGGTCATGAAATACGGCATGTCGAAGTCGCTGGGGCTCGTAAATTATGAAGAGAGCTCCGATGAGATCTTTATTGGCCGCGATCTCGGCCACACAAAAAATTTCAGTGAGAAGGTCGCATCGCAGATCGATGAAGAAGTGCGCGGTATCATCGATGAGTGTCATCAGAAAGCACAGGCACTTATCAGTGAGCACCGGTTTGTATTGGATGAATGCGCAAAACAACTTATTGAGAAAGAAAAGCTGAACAGAACTGAATTTGAAGCTCTGTTTACTAGAGAGGAAGAACATGCTGGAGCTTGAAGCTCTGTTTTCGGACGAAACAGAATTATTCCGGCTGCCGGTAGAAGCGGATCCTGATGACAATGTCATGATCCGCTTCCGTACGGCTGCAGGGAATGCCGACCGTGTATTTCTGTGTCACGAGGATCAGTGGATCGGCATGTATAAGGACAGTACGCGGGACGGGTTTGACTATTACAGCCTGCAGATCCGCGTCGGCGCAGAACCATATCCTTATCTGTTTGCCATACAGCAGGGGGATGAGACTTGTTACTATGCAAAATGCGGAGCCAGCTGGGAACCGGACAGGATCCATATGTTCACGATCTGTCCCGGTTTTCACACGCCGGACTGGGCCAAGGGCGCCGTCATGTACCAGATTTTTACCGACCGTTTTTGCAACGGAGATCGTACGAACGATGTCCTGACAGATGAATATGCTTATCTGGACAGTCATGTGAACCACGCCGGCAGCTGGGATACACTGCCGGACGGAAAGATGGATGTCAGCAATTTTTACGGCGGCGATCTGCAGGGTGTGATGGACAAACTGGATTACCTGAAGGCACTTGGAGTTGAAGTTATCTATTTCAATCCGTTGTTTGTGTCGCCTTCCAATCACAAATATGATGCACAGGATTACGATTATATAGATCCGCATCTGGGAAGGATCGTCTCCGACGGCGGGGTACTTCTGAAAGACGGTGACAACAACAATGTACACGCCTCAAGGTACATTCGGCGGGTCACGGAAAAGGCCAATCTTGAGGCGTCGAATGAATTGTTCATTCAGCTGGTCCAGGAGGCGCATATGCGCGGGATCCGGGTGATCCTCGATGGCGTTTTCAATCACTGTGGCTCTTTCCACAAGTGGATGGATGCCCAGCGGATATACGAAAACCGGCCGCGGTATGCCAAAGGGGCATTCGTTTCTGAGGACAGTCCGTACCGGGAATTTTTCCAGTTCGAGGAAGACAGCCGCTGGCCTTACAACGATAAATATGACGGATGGTGGGGGTTCAAGACTCTGCCGAAACTGAATTATGAGGACTCTCTGAAACTTGAGGAAGAGATCCTGCGGATCGGCCGCAAATGGGTGTCTCCGCCATATAATGCCGATGGCTGGAGGCTGGATGTGGCTGCAGATCTGGGCCATTCCCCGGAATTCAATCATCTGTTCTGGAAGAAATTCCGAACAGAGGTGAAGCATGCCAATCCGGATGCGTTGATCATAGCAGAGCACTATGGTGATCCGGCCGCATGGCTGGGAGGCGACGAATGGGATACCGTCATGAATTATGATGCCTTTATGGAACCTGTATCCTGGTTTCTCACGGGCGTGGAAAAGCACAGCGATTCCGTCGACGACGATCTGTACGGCAACGCGGGAGCATTCCAGTATGCCATGGCGGTACATATGGCAGCGTTTCCGATGCCGTCGCTCCTGACAGCGATGAACGAGCTGGACAATCATGACCATTCCCGTTTTCTTACACGTACCAACCGGATCGCAGGCCGTGTGGAAGATCTGGGAACCGCAGCAGCGGAAAAAGGTATCGATAAAGCTGTACTGAGAGAAGCTGTTGTCCTGCAGATGACCTGGCCCGGAGCGCCGACCGTGTACTACGGAGACGAGGCGGGACTGTGCGGATTCACGGATCCTGACGACCGGCGCCCGTTCCCCTGGGGAAGGGAAGATAAGAAACTGCAGGATTTCTATAAAGCGGCGATCGCCATGCACAAAGCATATCCGGTGCTGAAGACGGGCTCCACGATCCAGCTGTTTCAGGACCGGCATGTATTGGGATATGCGCGGTTCAACGAAAAAGAGCAGATCCTGGTCTTTATCAACAACCGGAAAGAAGCATATGATCTGGAAGTGCAGGTCTGGCCGGCCGGTATTTCCCGGCAAAGGGAGAGTGTACATCTGAAACGGATCTTCATGACTTCTGCCCGAGGGTTTACCGAAGCATCGGAGAGACATGAAGTATATCATGGTACGCTCGGACTGCACCTGGAACCGCAGAGTGCGGTTGTGCTGCACGGCAGCGTTTACTCAGGGAGCAAAGCGGAACAGACCCGGTAAAGCCGGTTTCTGGCAGAGGTGCCTTACATGACAGAGGTAGAAGTCAAAGATCTCAGAAAAGAATATGACGGTCATGTGGCTGTGGACGGACTGAGTTTTTCTATAGAAACCGGTAAAATATACGGTTTTCTAGGACCGAACGGCGCCGGTAAATCGACCACGATGAATATGATCACCGGCTGTCTCGCGCCGACGGGCGGAACGGTCCTGATACAGGGGCATGACATTTACGAGGAACAGAAGGAAGCCAAGCGGCATATCGGATATCTTCCGGAGATCCCGCCGCTTTACATGGATATGACGCCGGCGGAATACCTGCGGTTTGTGTGTGAGATAAAGCATATTCCGGCAGCGGAACGGGCGTCTGCGGTCACGGATGTACTCAGCCGTACCGGTACAGAAAACGTGAAAAACCGGCTGATCCGGCAGCTTTCCAAGGGATACCGGCAGCGGGTCGGTATTGCACAGGCGCTGGTAGGATATCCGGAGACGATCATTCTGGACGAACCGACTGTAGGCCTGGATCCTCTTCAGATCATTGAGATCCGGGAACTGATCCGGGAACTTGGAAAGAAACACACGGTGCTGCTGTCCAGTCATATTCTGACAGAAGTCAGTGAGCTGTGTGACGAAGTGATCATTATCGCCGGCGGAAAGCTGATCGCCAGGGATACGCCTGAGAGGCTTGCGGCGCTCACTTCCGGAGGCATGCATCTGCATCTGTCGGCGCCCGGACCGGAAGAAACGGTAAAAGAGATCCTGTCGCATATTCCGGCAGTTCGCGAGATCACCTGTTCAGCCGGCGGGGACGGAGACACGAATGCGTCGGTGATCGTGTCGGAGGACTGCCGG
>CACZSZ010000259.1 GCA_902783945.1 uncultured Lachnospiraceae bacterium | reverse complement strand
TCCGTGATCTTCTTCGGATCGAAAAAACCTTCCCTGTGACCGTCAAAGGAAGGATCGGGCGAAAGGCCGAGTTTTTCGGCCAGCTGCCCGGCAATCCAGGCGCCGATCGCCGGAGCGGCAGTCAGCCCCGGTGATTCAATGCCCGCGCAGTCGAAGAATCCGGGTGCGTCCGATACTTCGCCCAGAATGAAATCATGCCGCGCCTCATGGGCACGAAGTCCGGCAAAACTGGTAATGGCTTCTCTCAGCGGCAGATCGTCAAATGCATAGCCGGCTTTCTCCATCAGATCGTCGAAGCCTTCCGCTGTGGTATCCACACCTTCCCTGTCATCGATATCCTCCGCCGTCGGACCGACGATCGTGTTGCCGTGGACCGTAGGCGATACCAGAACGCCTTTGCCGAGTTTTCCGGGTACCTGGAAAACGGTATGTTTGACATAGCCGCCGGTACGGCGGTCAAGAAGGATATAATCGCCTTTTCTCGGTGTGATATGGATCTTCTCCGCAGATACCATGTTGTGCAGAACATCTGCATAAACGCCGGCGGCATTCACGACTGTCCGTGTGCGGACAGCACCGTCAGAAGTCTGCACGATCCAGTACGATTCACCGTTCCCGTCCGTCCCCGGCGTGAGGGATTTTACCTCGGAATTGAAACGGAACTCCACCCCGTTCGCATACGCGTTTTCCGCGAATGCAACAGTCGCGCCGAACGGGCATACGATGCCGGCCGTCGGCGCGTAAAGGGCAGCGACCGGTACATGTCCGACGCTCGGTTCCAGTTCCTGCAGCCTTTCCCTTCCTACGATCTCCAGCTTCTCCACACCGTTCTTTATGCCGTTTTCCATCAGCGCATGGAGTTTCGGGATATCCTCCTCCGACAGAGCCAGGACCAGGGATCCGTTGTTCTTATAATCAAATCCCAGCTCCTTTGACAGCGCCGGATACATCTGACAGCCGAGCAGATTGTACTTTGCCATGAGGGAGCCGTGCGCCGCGTCAAAGCCGGCGTGAATGATCGCGGAATTCGCCTTGGATGTTCCGGTACAGACATCCTCGGACCGTTCCATGACACAGAATCTGCCGCTGTATTTCGACAGGAACCTGGCAGCAGCACATCCGGTAATGCCTGCGCCTATAATGACTGCATCATACATATCAAATCATTCCTTCCCGGAGTCAGGGGACCGTCCCCTGTCTCCTATTTCAGAAAAATATCTGCCAATTACCGAAAAATTATATCATCTTTTCCTTATTTATACAACGAAATTAAGAGGGAGAGCCGGGTAATATGTTACCCCCAGGCAGGTTCTGTATTTCAGTGTCCTGCTTTGGGATCACATATCACCCCGGCTCTCCCTCTGTGTTCGCAAAAGATACATTTTTTCAGAGAAGATACCCCGTAAACAGCATACTTTTATTGCATAATCAATCGTTTCAGTAAAATCTGTGCGGCTGCTTCCATTTTCATTCCGCCTTTTTCTGCTGCTCGCTGCTGAGCATCCGGATCGTCTCGATATCGTTGGCCGTCAGCTTTATATTCGCGACGAACTCTTTTCCGTCCGGGGTAGTGGCTTTCATTTCATACACCGTTCCCTCGATCAGCGTCTGTTCCCTGATCAGATGGAAAAAAGACTCGATCCTGGGATGTTCGGAATGGAAGATTTCCAGTCTTTCCCTGTATTTTAACAATGCCATCGGATTTATATTCATCACAGATCTCCTTAAGTATTATAATGTCCCCTTCGTCAGCTGCAGAACTTTTCCGCGAACCGTACCAGATATTCCAGGTCTTTTGCGCCTGCCGTTTCAAAGGCAGAATGCATTGCCAGCTGTGCGAGACCTATATCCGCCGTATTCATGGACAGCTGTGTATTCGCAATGCTTCCCAGCGTTGAACCGCCGCGCATATCCGACCGGTTCACAAAAGTCTGTACCGGAATATCATTGTCCATGCACAGTTTTTTTACGAACGCAGCCGATACACCGTCTGTCGTATACAGCTGGCCGGCATGGTATTTCAGAACGATCCCGCCGTTCATCTGCGGCCGGTTCACAGGATCAGCTTTGTCCGTGTGATTGGGGTGGACCGCATGGGCATTATCCGCGGAGATCATCATACCGCGCTGTGCTGCCGCGTGCATTTCCGAGAAGGTCATTCCAAGCCTTTCACGGATCCGGTTTAAACAGTCGGAAAGGAAGGTCGATTCCGCACCCTGTTTGCTGCGGCTGCCTACTTCTTCATTATCAAATACACAGTGCATGGCCAGGATATTGTCCGATGCCTGCG